>JANNFH010000303.1:0-2784 GCA_031379565.1 Alphaproteobacteria bacterium | reverse complement strand
TCTCGCCGCGCTCGCCGGCGCGGTCGCGCGCGGCGCCTATTGCGTCGCACTCGACGCCGGCGCCGACCCAACACGCCGCCGCATCGCCCTCGCAGCCCCGGAAGCGGGCGCGCACGCCCTCACCGCATTCGCGGCCCGCGCGACCGATCCGACCGGCGCGGTAAGCGCCAATGACGAATATTGCGCGATTGGCGCAAGCTTGGCCCTGCACACTTTCCACGATGCCGACGCGGGCTTCAACGCTTTCGCCTTCGAACAAGCCATCCGCACCCTCACCCGTGCGCTCGATGGCGCGCACGGCGCCCACAGCGCCTCGCCGCGCCGGCCCATCTTTATCCGCCTCGAAGGCGCCGCGCCGCTCATGATGCGGCTTGGCTTTGCCTACGACAGTGACGAAGCGCGCTCGGCGACAGCAGCCATCGCCGCCTTGGCGCATGCCGCGGCGATCGCCGAAGCGGCGGCGCTTGCGGACGCCAAAGGCGCGTTTCCAGAATGGGCCGGGGCCAAGCGCGCCGAGGAAGCCAGGGTCAAAGCCGCGCGCGACGCAGCTCAGCGCCTCGGCGGCGCCATCGCCGCCCGCGCCCAGGGGCTCTACCGCGCCTTGCCCGGCGCCAAGAACAACGGCCTGCGCGCCGCGATCAACATCGCCTTCGCCGAAGACGCGGCGAGCGCGCGCAGACTGGGGCTCGCCAGCGCCGGCCTCTCGCCCTTGCCGAGCATCGCCCAGCTAGGGGCCCGCGCCGATGGCGGCTTCGGGCGCCTGCTCACGGACGATGCGCGCCTTGGCTTGGCCGCGCTTGGCTATGACGAAGCAGCCATAGCCGCGCTAGCGCTTCACGTCGAAGGGCGCCGCACCCTGCGCGAGGCGCCGGGAATCAATCTCCAACGTCTCGCCGAATTAGGACTGACCGAGCCGGCGATCGGGGCCATCGAAGATGCGCTGCGCGACGCGTTCTCGCTGCGCGCTGCAATTCACCCATTGGTGATCGGCGCGGCGGTTTGCGAGCAAGCGCTGAAGCTCCCGCCCGACGTCGCCGCTGGCAAGCGCGGCGATCTGCTGCGTACGTTGGGTTTCGGCGAGGAGGAAATCGCCGCCGCCGAGGCTTTTGCGCTGGGTGCGGGCTCGTTTGCGGACGCGCCTGGGCTTGATCCCGAGCATGCCGATATTTTTGTCGGCGAACGCGAGGTCGCGCCCGAAGCGCGCATAGCCATGGCGCGCGCCGTCGCGCCGTTCGCCGCGAGCGCGCTGACAATCACCCTCACCGAGGCCAATTTCGAACGCCGCGCCGCGCTTATCGCCGAAGCCCGCGAAGCGGGGGCCGGGTTGTTGAACGTACGCTTCGAAGCGCCGCCCGTGGCGTTTGCAGCGCCAAGCCTCGAACACGAATCCGGCGGCGAGGAAGCTTGGCCCAACGCGGCGACCGAGGCCGGCGGCGCCGACCCAGCCATTGCGAGCGCACCCGCGCAAGCGGCGCCGCCGCAAGTCACGCGCCGCCGCCTTCCAGACCGGCGCAAGGGCTACATCCAGAAATCCGTCATCGGCGGCCACAAAGTCTATCTGCACACCGGCGAATACGACGACGGCGCCTTGGGCGAAATCTTCATCGACCTGCACAAGGAAGGCGCCGCCTTCCGCTCGCTGATGAACAATTTCGCCATTTCGATCTCAATCGGCCTGCAATACGGGGTGCCGCTTGAGGAATATTGCGACGCCTTCTTGTTCACCCGCTTCGAGCCCGCGGGGGAGGTGAAGGGCAATGCCGCCATCCGCCACGCCACGTCGATCCTGGATTATTTGTTCCGCGAATTGGCGGTTTCCTATCTCGGCCGCACCGATCTCGCCCAGGTCGATCCGTTCGACGCGCGCGGCGACGGGCTTAGCCGCAACGCCGCCGAAGCGGAAAGCGCAACGCGCCTCATCTCGCGCGGTTTTGCCCGCGGCGGTTCATCCGATAATCTGGTGACGCTGCGACCGCGCACGGCGGAAAACCTGCGCGACCGCCGCGAGGTAAAGATCACCAATGCCCCGCCCACCGCCAACGGCCCGCGTTATCGCCCCGAGCCGTGCAGCGCCTGCGGGCATTTTACCGTCGAGGAAACCGGCCAATGCGCCGCCTGCGGCGTTAAGGGCGAAGCTAGCAAGCGCTAACCCGGACCGCCGGCGGTCCAAGTCGTGCGACGCTCCGGCGAAAGTCGCTGGAGTTGCGCCAAAATGAAACGCGCCGCCTTATTCGCTTGCCTGTTTGCGTTAACGACACCTGTGTTCGCCGAAGCGCCTGGCGACACCGCTGGCCCGATCACCAACCAGGCCGAGCGCGACGCCATCGCGCTTCGGGTTCGCGGCGGCGCGGCGTGCGCCAATTGCGACCTGTTTCAGATCGACCTCTCCTACCAAAATCTGGCTGGTCGGGATTTCACCGGATCGCGCTTGCGGCAATCGGAAATGCAAATCGTCACCGCCGACCGCGCCCGCTTTAACCGCGCCAATATGTCGCTCGCGAACATGTTCGGCGGACGTTTTTCCAGCGCTGATTTTTCCGATGCCAATCTTGAACAAGCCGGGATGGTCGGCGGCTTTTACGGCGGTGCGCGCTTTCATGGGGCGAACCTAACCGGCGCCAACCTTTCCGGCGCCGAGCTTGCGGATGCGATCGGGTTGAGCCAAGCCCAGCTCGATCTCGCCTGCGGCGACCACACCACGCAATTGCCACGTGGCATGCGGGTGGAGATGTGCAGGTAGCAATTGGCGTCCCTTCTCCCCGTGCCGGGGAGAAGGTGGCCCGG
>JANNFH010000387.1:0-3821 GCA_031379565.1 Alphaproteobacteria bacterium | reverse complement strand
AGGAAAGCAAGCCGCTTGTCGGAAAAGCCCATCGCCTTGAGCCGACGGAGTCCTTCGGCATCCTGTGGAAGGCCATTGTGTTCGACTTCGCGTTCTGCGGCGATGATTTCCGCGATCCGTTCAAGGAACCACGGGTCATATTTCGCGACCGCATGGACGTCAGCCACGCTCATCCCCTCACGCAGGCATTGCGCGGCGACGAGCAACCGGTCAGGCGTGGGGCGGGACAATTCGGCAATCAGGTCGTCACGCGATGCACCTATCAGCGCATCGACATAGTTGAAGCCCGCCAGCCCGGTTTCCAGCCCGCGCAGCGCCTTCTGCATCGATTCGTGGATATTCCGGCCAATCGCCATGACTTCGCCAACCGATTTCATCGCGGTTGAAAGCAACGGCTCGGCGCCCTTGAACTTTTCGAAGGCAAAGCGCGGGATCTTGGTCACGACATAGTCGATGGTGGGCTCGAACGAGGCGGGCGTCGCGCCGGTAATATCATTCTCGATCTCGTCGAGCGTGTAACCGACCGCCAGTTTCGCCGCGACCTTGGCAATCGGGAAGCCCGTCGCCTTGGATGCCAGCGCCGAAGAGCGCGAAACGCGCGGGTTCATCTCGATCACGATCAGGCGGCCATCTTTGGGATTGACTGCGAACTGTACGTTCGAACCGCCTGTTTCAACGCCGATTTCACGCAGGCAAGCAATGCTCGCGTTGCGCATGATCTGATATTCCTTGTCAGTCAGCGTCAGCGCCGGGGCAACCGTGATCGAATCGCCCGTATGCACCCCCATCGGATCGACATTCTCGATCGAGCAGATGATGATGGCATTGTCGTTGCGGTCACGCACGACTTCCATCTCATATTCTTTCCAGCCAAGCAGAGATTCCTCGATCAGCACTTCGGTGGTCGGCGAGGCATCGAGCCCACCGGCCACGATCTGGAGGAATTCGTCCTTGTTGTAAGCAACCCCGCCCCCGGTGCCGCCCATCGTGAAGCTCGGCCGGATGATCGACGGCAGGCCAGTGCGTTCGAGCACGCCCAGCGCCTCTTCAACCGTGTGCGCAATCCCGGAACGCGCGGATTCGAGACCGATCTTGGTCATCGCCTCGCGGAACTTCATCCGGTCCTCGGCCTTGTCGATCGCCTCGGCATCAGCGCCAATCATCTCGACGCCATATTTTTCCAACGTGCCATCGTTGAACAGGGCCAGCGCGGTATTGAGCGCGGTCTGCCCGCCCATCGTGGGAAGGACGGCATCCGGCCGCTCCTTCTCGATGATCTTGGCAACCACTTCGGGCGTAATCGGCTCGATATAGGTGGCATCGGCCAGTTCGGGATCGGTCATGATCGTCGCCGGGTTCGAATTGACCAGGATGATCCGATAGCCCTCTTCCTTCAGCGCCTTGACCGCCTGCGTCCCCGAATAATCAAACTCGCACGCCTGCCCGATCACGATAGGACCCGCGCCGATGATGAGAATAGAGGATATGTCAGTGCGTTTGGGCATCTGTTCTCGTTCTTTTTCCATAGCTTGGGAAGGCACCCTCGCCCCCTTCAGGGGGAGAGGGACAGACGGCGCACAGCGCCGTCAGGGAGAGGGGGGAGTCAAATTGAAACGAAACCCCGAAACCAGAAACCGCGCCAAAACCCTGCGCACCAGCATGACCCCGCCCGAAATCAAACTCTGGACCATCCTCCGCGCAGGCCGCCTCGGGACCAAATTCGTCCGACAAATGCCAATCGCGCCGTACATCTCCGACTTCGCCGCCCGCGAGCACCGATTGGTGATCGAACTCGATGGGGACAGCCATGCCGGGCGCGAAGCCTATGACGCGACCCGCACGGCCTTTATCGAAAGCAAGGGCTTCCGCGTGATCCGTTTCGGCGACAGCGAAGTGATGACCAACCCCGAAGGCGTCGCGCGCGCAATCCTGATCGCACTGGGCAAGGATTGGGAATGAAACCCCAAAAAGCCCGTCTCCCCCTGAAGGGGGCGAGGGGTTGGGGAGAGGGGGGAGTCGGGAAAAACCTGCGCACGACGCCACCCTCCCGCCCTTCAGGGGGAGAGCGTCGGCTGGCGCAGCCAGACAGGGAGCGGGGGGCAGAGCGAGGCGAAGCGGGCGTAAATGACTCCCCCCTCTCCCATCGCCGCCTGCGCGGCTCTTCCCTCTCCCACTGAAGGGGGCGAGGGAGGAAATGTCGACGCATTTGGGCATTTTACCCGACCAGCGCTATTATAATAGCAACGACGATACCTATGCCCGCAAATACAGTTCCCCATTTTGTCCAATTTATCGGCTGACTCGCTATCATCGGTAATTGGCTGGTACGTATAATAGGGAGGGATGCAGCCATATCGCCGATTCTAACCCAATCATCTTGTCCTATTCGGAAAAAATATCGCACTTTATCAGGTGGGATTGTCTCACCTCCACCTGTCACTATTTTATTAGTGTAAAAGTCGTTTCTCAATCGCTTCAGCCAATCAGAGTGATATTCAAGAAGTGTCGAATCTGCGACCTCATCCACGAACACATTGGTCCAAGCCTCCTCGGTCCGCAGTCGATATAGTTCTTTGAGAACTTCATCGCGAAATTTCCGGTAACCCTCCTCATTCACCGCGGGCCTCCCATCATCCCAACAAACCGCTCGAACAGATAATGGCTGTCCTGCGGCCCCGGCGACGCCTCTGGATGATACTGCACACTGAACGCAGGCGCATCGGTCAGTTCGAACCCGCAATTGCTCCCGTCGAACAGGCTGACATGCGTCGCGCGCGCATTCCCCGGCAGCGTATCCGCGTCCATCGCAAAGCCGTGGTTCATGCTGGTGATCTCGACCGCGCCGTCGCTCAGCCTCTTGACCGGGTGGTTCGCGCCGCGATGGCCCTGGTGCATCTTGACCGTCTTCGCACCGACGGCGAGGCCGAGCATCTGGTGGCCGAGGCAGATGCCGAACAGCGGCTTGCCGGTTTCGAGCCATTGCCGGATCACCGGGACGGCATATTCGCCCGTCGCGGCAGGATCGCCGGGGCCGTTTGAGAGGAACAGGCCGTCAGGCTGATGCCCCATTATGTCGTCGAAGCTGGCCGTGGCGGGGACGACCAAGACTTCACACCCGACATCAACAAGATTTCGCAAGATATTGTGCTTGATGCCATAATCGATCGCGACGACCTTGGGATATTTTCCGTCGCCTCGGCGAAGGCCGTGGCCGACTGGAGAGTCTGGTGCGGAATTTCCAACAGGCCCCTGCCTGCGCAGGGGCGACGTAATATCGAGCCGCCACAGCCCGCTATCCCAGCCATAACTCTGCAACGTCGTCACATCCTTGGCGAGATCCATGCCCTCCAGCCCGGGCCAGGCCTTCGCCTCGGCCAGCAGCGCCGGAATGTCGAACTTGCCTGCGGCCGAATGCGCAATCACGCCATTGGGTGCCCCGGCCAGCCTGATCTTGCGGGTCAGCGCGCGCGTATCGATGCCGGACAGCCCGACCCGGCCATTCGCCTTCATCCACGCATCGAAATGCTGGGTGCTGCGGAAATTCGACGGATCGGTCACGTCCTGTCGGACAATCGCCCCCAGCGCGTGCGGGTTGGTGGCCTCGATATCCTCGATGTTGGTGCCGACATTGCCGATATGCGGGAAGGTGAAATTGATGATCTGCCCGGCATAGGAGGGATCGGTCATGATCTCCTGATATCCGGTCATCGCCGTGTTGAAGCAGACTTCGCCGACTTTGTGGCCTTCCGCGCCGAAACCCCGGCCCCAGATCACCTCGCCGGACGCCAGAACCAATACGCCCGTCGCTCCTTTTGGCGCAG
>JANNFH010000344.1:0-7334 GCA_031379565.1 Alphaproteobacteria bacterium | reverse complement strand
CTGCAGCGCCACGCCGCTTTCGCGCAACCACGCGGAAAGCGTGTCGAACACAAGGAGATTTGGCAGGCCGGCGGCAAAGCCCAGCGCCAACATCACCAGGGTGCGACGCTCAAGAAACACCGCCATGGCGGCGAGCGCCGATCGTTTGGTCGCGGGAGCGGTGGCTTGGTCGGTCATGCGGCGGGCTCCCTGGCCTTATTGGTCGCGGAAAGTGGCCGCATTCGCCGCCGCGGTAAAGCGCGCCGCGACCGCATACAGACGCGCCTGGTCGATCGGTTTGGTGATGAAATCGTCCATGCCAGCCTTGAACGCACGGACGCGCTCCTCCTCGCCGGCATCGGCGGTAAGGGCGACGATGGGGACGCGGGAGGCTGAGCCGCCGAGCGCTCGGATGCGCTCGGCCGCGCCAATGCCGTCCAGGCGTGGCATGCGGATATCCAGCAAGACGAGATCGTAGGGCGCAACCGCCGCCGCCGCGACCGCCTCTTCGCCGTCTTGAGCGACATCAACCGTGCAGCCGGCGCGCGTCAGTAACGTGCGCGCGAGCAAAGCGTTGATCGGATTGTCTTCCGCCAGCAGCACGCGCAAGCCGTGAAGCGATTGCGGCGGCGCGTCGCCCCGGCGCGGCGCGTCATTTTTGTTGGCTTGCGCCGACCCAAGTGCGACTTGAATGCGCTCGACCAGCGAACGCCGCCGCACCGGCTTCAGCGTGTAATGGGCAATGCCGGCGGCGCGGCACAACGCAATGGCGCCGCGCTCTTCCTGCGCCACCAGCGCGATCACCGCACGCGCCGAACCGTGTAGCGCGGCGACCTCTTCCGCGCCGACATCCTCCCTCCAATCGAACAGGATCACATCTGGGCGCTGATCGCGTTCAACAATCGCCACGCCGACCGAGGCGAGGTTTGCGCGCAACGCCTGCGCCAACAGCGTAGATTGCGTGACCGTCGCGACCCGCACTCCGGCAAGCGAGGGCGGCGCACCGCATCCCGGCGCCGTCGGCAACGGAAGCTCCACCCAGAAACTGGCGCCGTAGCCGGGTTTGCTGGAAAGGCCCGCCTCCCCGCCCATGAGGTGCGCCAGCTTCTTGACGATGGCGAGGCCAAGCCCCGTGCCGCCATGGCGACGAGCAACACCGGCGTCGGCCTGCGTGAATTCCTCGAAGATCTGCGCCTGCTTATCGGGTGGGACCCCGGGACCAGTGTCGCGCACGGTAAAGCGCACCCGCCCTTCTCCCCGCGTCGCAAGGTCCAGCAGCACGCCGCCCGTCTCGGTGAATTTCACCGCGTTGCCGGCGAGATTAAACAAGATTTGCCGCAACCGTCCGTCGTCGCCAACGACCCGTGCTGGCGCGCCGGACTGGACCGCGACGGCAATTTCCAATCCCTTGGCTCGCGCTTTTGGCGAAAGCAGTTCCGCCACGTCTTGCATCGTCGCTTCCGGATCAAATGGCGCCGATTCAAGCGCAACGCGGCCGGCTTCGAGCCGAGAATAATCGAGAATTTCGGTGATAAGGTCGAGCAGAAGCTCGCCCGATTGGCGGATGGCGCCGACATAGGTTTGTGCAGCGGGCTCGAGCTTTGCTTGCGCGAGCAAGCCGGCCATCCCGAGAATGCCGTTGAGCGGGGTGCGCAACTCATGCGTGAGCGTCGCGAACAGAGTGGTCTTGGCGCGCGATGCGTCTTCCGCGGCGCGGGCATGGTGAGTGATGTCGCGGGCCACCGCCAGGCGCGCGCCATCGGGCAGCACACGCTCAATCCATTCGAAGCGCCGGCCATCCGGCGCTGGTGCATCGAAACGCCGAGCGCCGCCCTCAAAGGGGGGTGGCGCCACCCTGCCCCAGGGCGGGCGGTTCGGTCCAATCCAATGGCGGAACGCCTGACGAAAGGCCGGGTTGGCGCGCAGCAGGGCGCCATCCGCGGCCAGGATCGCAATCGGATCGGGCAGCGCCTCGAAGGCGTCAAAGGCTTGTGCTGATGCCGGAGCGGCCATTGTCCAGATCAAGCGCTGGCGCGGTTAGAATCTTGTTAAGACACGCGCGCAAAGCCGTTTTCGTCAGCGCCCGCCCATTGTCGGCGTAGGCTAAGGGCTTCGGCCACGTGGATGCGCCTGACCGCCTCGGCGCCATCGAGGTCGGCGATGGTGCGGGCGGTTTTTAGCGTGCGATGGTAGGCCCGCGCCGACAGCGACAACGTCTCGGCAGCCTTGGACAACAGCGCCGCCCCTGGGCTGTCAGGCGCGGCGACGCGTTCGAGCGCCTCAAGGCTAAGCAAAGCGTTGAGACCGCGGCCGCGCCTTTGTTGCGCTTCGCGCGCGCCGGTGACGCGCTCGGCCGCCTCGGCGGTGCCTTCGGGCGGCGGCGGCAAGGCAAGGTCGGCGGCGGTGACCGGGGGCACGTCCAATTGAATGTCGATGCGGTCCAGCAAAGGCCCCGAGAGCCGCGCCTGATAATCGATAGCGCAACGTGGGCCGCGGCGGCACCGCCCGGCGCCTGGC
Organism: Alphaproteobacteria bacterium; assembly: GCA_031379565.1. GTDB lineage: Bacteria > Pseudomonadota > Alphaproteobacteria > Caulobacterales > Aquidulcibacteraceae > Vitreimonas. Next base: position 4,838 of record JANNFH010000344.1, on the reverse strand, counting down.
CCACCTCCGCAGCGACATGGATTCATCGCCGCCGCGAGCATGATGCGTGCGGGATAGGTGACGTGATGATTGGCGCGGGCGATCAGCACCGTGCCGCCCTCAAGCGGTTGGCGTAGCGCGTCGAGCGCCTGCTGCGAAAACTCCGGCAGTTCGTCGAGGAACAAGACGCCGTGATGGGCGAGGCTGATTTCGCCCGGCTTGGCCCGCAGGCCCCCGCCAACCAAGGCCGCCATCGAGGCGGAATGGTGCGGCGCGCGAAAGGGCCGCGCGCGAGTGAGCTGGCCGCGCTGCAGCAGCCCGGCCACCGAATGCAGCATCGACACTTCGAGCAATTCTTCGGAGGACAAAGGCGGCAACAGGCCCGGCAAACGTTGCGCCAGCATGGATTTGCCCGCGCCCGGCGGGCCAACCAGGAGGATGTTGTGTCCGCCTGCGGCGGCGATTTCGAGCGCGCGCTTGGCCTGCTCTTGACCACGCACGTCGCGCAAATCGGGCACATCAGGGGCCGAAACGAGGGCGCCGCGTTCGGGCGGTTTGAGCACCGCACCACCGCGGAAATGGTTCACCAGCGCCAGCAGCGACGGCGCAGCGATCACCTCGCCGCCGGACCAGGCGGCTTCCGGACCGCATGCTTCGGGACAAATGAAAGCGCAATCCATGCCCAGCGCCGCCATCGCCGCGGGCAGCGCGCCCGGCGCGGCGGCGAGCGAGCCATCGAGCCCGACCTCGCCAAACGCCAATACGCCATCGAGCGCATCTCGCGGCAGCGCGCCGAGCGCCACCATCATCGCCAAAGCGATCGGCAGATCGTAATGCGTCCCCTCTTTTGGCAGATCGGCGGGCGCGAGGTTGACGATCAGTCGGCCGGCCGGGATGGCCAGGCCCATGCTGGCGAAGGCGGCGCGCACGCGTTCGCGGCTCTCCGCGATCGCCTTGTCCCCTAACCCAACAATAACGATGCCGGGCACCCCGCCAGCGAGCTGGACCTGAACATCGACGCGGCGGGCCTCAAGGCCAGCGAATGCCACCGTCGTGGCGTAAGCGCAGCTCGACATCGGCCCCTCTATTTACCCACAGACGATCCGCCGCTAGTGTCTCACTTTCAAATGTTCTGTCAATGTTCTCATTGATGGTGAGGCAGCGGCCTTGATCTTGCCCCCCGGCGCGACCCATGCTTAGCGGAAAGCATGGAGCGTTTTGCGATGGCTAGATGGGTCAGCCTTACCCTCATTCAAAAGGGAGGAACCCCCGCGTTCCTGAACCTAGATCAGGCCACGCGCCTCATCCACGGTCCAACAGGAGGCACAGATATTCACATCGCTGGCGAAGTTGTCGCGGTGGAAGAGCCCTTGGATTTTGTTCTTGAAATAGCAAAGGGCAAAAAGAATGCCTAAAGGCCCACGCGGAGAGAAGCGACCAGCAGACGTAATCGGCAACGCCATTAAAGTGGCGCGCATCGCTGTTGGTGATGAAGAAGAGTTCGCACCGGATGATGGCAAAGACCCTGCCGCAAAGGCTCTAGGGGCCAAGGGCGGACGTGCTCGCGCCGCCAGCCTCAGCCCTAAGAAACGCTCTGAGATTGCCAAGAAGGCAGCGGCGAAGCGTTGGAAGAAATAGGCGTTAGGCCAGCGCCTCGTTTATGGCGTCAATGATTGATTCCACTTCCGCCTTCGCAAGCGTCTTAGCCCATTCTGCGCACATGCCCTGCCATAAGGTATCAGGCGAGCACTGCAGTTGCGCGGCGGCAATAGCTATCCACTCATGGTGATCGGCAATGGTCATCACTCGTGACAATGCGTCCGCGACTGTGGAGCTTTTGCGCCCAACTCGGGGCGCTACTCCCTTCCATCCGACCTCTCGCAACGCCTCGAAAACAACTCGCTCTGGTGCGTCATTACCCGGCAGCACAATGCATCCCGGCATGGCCGTGTGATCTGCATCTAAGAACACAACGGTAGGCCGACGAAACCGCTTCTGTTGCACCATAATCCCTAGAGCTTGCCCCACAGACGCCGCGCCGTAAGGAACGATATCGCATCGTACAAATAGATCGCTTGCATGCTCTGCGAGTATTTCAGCCAGTTGCGCCTTTGCGGCTAAATCCTCGACATACAGTTCGCACTCGGGATGCGGGTACTCATCCATTTGGCTCATGGCGAATAGCGAGCTGACACCCGTCACGGTCTTTTTCACCCCATCGGCCTGAAGAATGTACGTTCTGGCTTCAAGGGGAAGCTCTTCAAGAATGAACGGCGAATGCGTGGTCAGGATAATTTGAATGTCGCGCTCTCGGCATATGTCTGCGAGTTGCCGAATGAGAAGCCTTTGAGTGCGCGGATGCAGGGAGGATTCGATTTCATCGATAAGGATCAGGCTGCACTTTTGAAAGTCCGCTTGGAGCAATTCCGCGACGGTCACTTCGCCTGAGCCTTGATGGAAACCGGAATAAACATTGCCCTCTTTGCCCAGCACCGGAATCTCGCGCGCCGCGTCCAAGTTTGTCAGTGAGAGTTTGGCCACTTCGTATTCGCGTCCCATCACTTGCGAGAAACGATCGAGACGCTCTTTCTCAAACTCACGCGACGAGCTTTCCGTGTGCTTGCTCTTGACGATCTTCATGTAGCCCACGCGGGCCGACACTGGCTGTATGCGGCTAAGATCTATGTAGCCAACATGGCGCTTCGGACGATCTAAATTGCCTAGCCACTTTTGTGATGGCTTTCGGATACTGCCGGTCTTGTGATCATTGCCTTGGCGATAGCCAAAGTTGACCTTCACGTTGGTGATCGTGTCCCAAGCAGTGTTCGGAAAAAAATCGGACGCGAACCACGTTTCAGTCTCATCGCCCTCGCTCAAATAAACGGATGCGGCGGCTTGGAGCAGCGTACTTTTGCCGGACCCGTTCTCTCCAACGATAGCGGTGATGGGATAGGCAAACTCCACCCGCTGACCGGTCCAACCCCTAACTCCCTCGACTTCGATCCACTCAAGGCGCTTTGGCCACCCCTGGCCGGTTTTCCATTTAGTCGTTAAACGCCTGATGTTATTGCTTATTTGTGCCATAGCCTGGCTCCGGACGTGGGTTCGAGACAGGGTGTCCTGCCTCCAAGGCGACCTCAGAGCCACTGTAATAGCCGATTTGTATTCCCATGGAAACGCAAATCAGCTATTTGCCTGTCTCTACGGTGAGTCCAGAGACAGGCTAGCCTAGCTCAGAGGTACCCGCCGAGCCTCATAGTGAACTAATTACCTTGACGCTAAGTATAAAGTTCAGTATAGAAAGAGGATGGCTAACGTGCTGCCCCTCGCGAAGCGCATTCAAATCCTCAACATGCTGGTTGAAGGCTCCTCCATGCGCTCGATCTCCCGCGTGGTGGGCGTGAGTATCAACACAGTCACCAAGCTCCTCGAAGATGCTGGCGAGACCTGCCTGGACCTCCACGACCAGCTCGTGACGCATGTGAAGGCGGAGCGCGTCCAGTGCGATGAGATTTGGTCATTCTGCTACGCCAAGCAAAAGAACGTGCCGACCGCGAAAGCGGCGCCGGCGGACGCGGGCAGCGTTTGGACTTGGACCGCGCTCGACAGCGACTCCAAGCTTATCATCTCCTACGTGGCCGCAGGCCGCACACAAGGCGCGGCCATCGCCTTCATGGAAGACTTGGCCCGTCGCATCACGGGGCGCATTCAGCTCACTACAGACGGCTACATCGCCTATCCTGGCGCGGTAGAGACGGCGTTTGGAAAGAACGTCGATTTCGCCCAGCTCGTGAAAACCTACGCCGCCGATCCGGGCAACAGTCCCGAGCGCCGCTACTCGCCGCCGGTTTGCACGGGCGCGCACAAAATCCCGGTGATCGGCAATCCCGATGCGGCGCACATTTCCACGTCACACGTAGAGCGCAATAATCTCACCATGCGGATGGGAATGCGCCGCTTCACGCGCTTGACCAACGCGCACAGCAAGAAATACGCGAACCACATTTACGCGCTCGCGCTGTTCTTCATGCACTACAATTTCGTGCGCCAGCATAAGGCGCATCGGCTCTCCCCCGCGATGGCAGCGGGGATTACGGATCGGCTTTGGTCTATGGAAGATATCGCGGGGCGGATTGATGTGCGCGTAAATGCGCCAAAAGCGCGGGGATCGTACAAGAAACACGGTTAGCCCGAGCTTTTTACCAGGTCGACTTACCGGGCTTGGTGTCCCTCAGCTCTTTCGTTGCTTCCTTTTGCCAACGCTCCGCAAGCGACTGAAATTCGATGTATGCGCGCGGATTGCGGTCCTGCAACTTCAAGATCAGAGGTCGGAAAAAATACCAGTCTTCAATTAGCGTAGTTTTCCACCAACGCTTGTACATTTCCTCGTCAACGGCCACTGACTCTACGCCAATGGCGAACGCTTCATAGCGGTTTAGAACCGCAGAAATGGCCTTGCGCTTCGGCGTCCATTTTTCGTGGAGACTCTTCCACTCCGCATCCCACGCACGCTCTATCGCTGCCAGATCGCGAATATCAATCTCAAGACCGTCTAGGATAATTTTGAGCTCGCCAGCATGACGCTTCTTATCCCACACTGCGCGTGACTTGGCCTTGTATTCTTTGACATCGAAGTAATTCTCGACCCGATCATGCTCATCGTCACGAACATCTCGAAACGTCGCCCTATGCTCCGCGACGGTGCCATCGCGATGTTCTTCGAAGATCAATTGGAGGGTGTTTGATCTTCCCTCGAAAAAGTGGACGCGGTTTACGCGGTCCGGCGCTCGGCCTCGGCAGGTGAGATATAGCCGAGTGTGGAGTGGAGCCGGTGCGGATTGTAGAAGCCTTCGATGAAG
>JANNFH010000331.1:0-5837 GCA_031379565.1 Alphaproteobacteria bacterium | reverse complement strand
TTGGAGGAAGCGCGCGCGCTGATGGCGCGCGGGCTCGATCCGGCGCTGCCGGCGATGAAGGCACATGGCGCCCCGGCTTTGATGGCGCATCTGCGCGGGGAGAGGAGCCTGGAAGCAGCGGCCGAGATCGCCAAGCGCGATACCCGCCGTTACGCCAAGCGCCAGCACACTTGGATCAGAAATCAGATGGGTGACTGGCGCAGCGCCAGCGAGACCGATCCGGACGCCTTGTCGGCGATCGCGTGCGCGCTGTTGAAGGCATAGGCGCGCCAAATTTACTAATCGCCCAGCGCGCGCGAGAGCGTGCGTTCGTTGAAATAGGTCCGGCGCTCGCGGCGCGCCACCCGGGCGATGGCGGCGTCGAAGCGGGCGGCCCAAGCAGGCGCGCTATCCACGAGGACAAGCGCGAGGTCGTCGCTGGTGCGCAACGCGCCAAGGTCGCGTGACAACGCCTCCAAACTGCGCTGGTCAGTGGTGAAGCGAGGCGCGGGAAGGCGCTCGACGATGCGACCGATGGAATCTTGCGCGGCGTAGAGCAGAAGTCGCGCCGTTGGCGCGTCTGCGGTTTGCGCGGCGGCGAGCGCGCGGCGGACATCGTCGGCGGCGCTGGCAAGATGGATCGGCGCCTCTGCGGCGCATGATTGGGTGTCGAGCGCGCGGAGGTAGGCGATGAGTCCGGTGAAGGCTTGCTCGGGCGGAGCCTCGCCTTGGAATTCTTCCTCGATGACGTTGTGGACGAAGCGTTCAAGCGAGGGCTCGCCCGCGTGGCCAAACGCGGTGCGTTGGCCGGCGCCCACAAGATCGGGAATGTCGCGCGGGTTCATGACGCCGTCGCCGCGCACTTTGCTGGACCATTCGGAGCTGACGTCGGCGGCGGCGGTGCGGTTTGTGAGTTCGGGCAACAAGAAATGCGCGTTGACGCGGCCATTGCTGTGACAGGCATTGCAAGAAAGCCCAGCGCGGGCGGCTGGGCCGCCGAGCGGCGCCGGCGACCGAAACAGCGCGCGGCCGATTTCTGTTTGCGCCGTGCGCTCGCGCAGGCATTCGCCCGGCGCGTGGGTGAGCACGTGCGCGCGATCGGGCGAGATTGGCGTCCAGGCTTGTTCGCGCAGAAGGAGGGGAGATGCGGCGGGGGCGGCGGCGATGAGGAGCAACAGGGCAAGCGACACGAAAGCAAAGCGCGACGGGCCAGCTCTCCCCGTTCCCGGGGAAAGGTCAATTCGCAAAGTGAATTTGGTGAGGGGAAGGCAACGCTTGGTTCGGAAAAGGGTGCGCAGCCCCTCATCCGGCCGCTTCGTGGCCACCTTCTCCCCAAGCACGGGGAGAAGGGACGACATCAATCGTTTGCGTCCTCTGCTCAATTGTTGCTCGCCAGTTCGATCCAGCGCGCGAGTTCCTCGTGCTGAGGGCAGCCATAGGCGCAGAGCTGGTCGAGGCGCGCGAGTTGGCGGCGGGCGTCATCGGTGCGACCCATCTGCAAATAGAGCTCGCCCAGATATTCGTTGGCGCCGAGATGATCGGGTTCGAGCGCCAGCGCTGCTTGATAATAGCGGAGCGCCGCATCGAAGCGCCCAAGGTGGCGGCTGGCGAAGCCTTGATAATTTAGGATATCGGCCTGTGGGCCAATGGCGGCTTCCGCCAACGCGAGGGCGGCGAGGCCATCGGAATAACGTGCGGAATTGATCAGACCGATCGCGGCGGCGTAGGCGAGCCGGCCTTCTTCCTGGGCGGGAAAATTCCAGCCGGTGTTAGGATCGGCCGCCGGCTGCTCCGCCGGCGTTTCGAGCGCGCGGGTGAGCGAATCGAGTGCGGATTGCAATTGCGCTCTCCGGGTGTCGCCGCAAGCCGCATCGCAAGCGGCGATCTCGGCCGAGAGCGCGGCTTGTTGTTCGGCTGCGTGGCCGCGATCGTTCAAGTGCAGATAGACCAAGCCAAGATTAAGCCGTGCGCCAGCATTGGGACTTTCAACATCAACGGCGCGTTGCAGCGGCGTGCGTGCGTTCTCGTGCTCGCCGGCGCCGACATAGGCAAGGCCAAGCGCGTAATTGATGCTTGGATCTCTGGGCGCGGCGCGTTGGACGACGCGGAATTGCCGGATCGCTTCGGCGTAATCGTGGGCTTCGTACGCGGTGACGCCTAAGCGGTAGGTCTGCGCCAAATCGGGTCCGCTGCGGCTGGGTTGGCCGCTGCTCCCGCCGCCGCCGCCCCCACCGCCGCCGCCACTGGCGAGGGCCGGCAAGCTCGTCGTCATGGCCGCGGCGCAGGCCAATGCCGTAAGGGCGGTGAGAAATTTGGAGCCGGTCATCATGCGCGTACCTCCGAAAACGTGGCAGGCGCTAATTCTAATCCCACCGCGCGCGTCAGTCCCACACGATTTTGTGAGCTGATGCGCAAGGATGCAGCGCCTGGCGCGGCGTGCTAAAGAGGGGCGGGGAGGCGGGTTATGTTAGGCGGCTGGGGGGTGAACGAATGGGTGGCGGCGGGTTCGGCCGCGTTGGCATTGGCTTCGTTCCTGCTCAATTGGGCGGTAGTGAGCCGCCAGACCAAGCTGCAATTTGAAAGCCTCAAGGCGCAGATGGATTCCGACGTCATGCATTGGGCGCATGAGACCATCGATTTGGTGTCGGAAGCGGTGGCGCTGGCGCGTGGGCGGGGCGGGGCCTATCCGGCGGAAGAATTTCGCCGCCTCGCGCTCGAAGCATCGCAGCGCCTGTCCTCCGCTGCCGATCGCGGGCGGCTGTTTTTTCCGAATGAAGCGCCGAGCGAGCATGGGCAAGACAAGGAAGGCGCCTTTCAGGGATTCCGGCCGCCGATCCTCGACGCCGTGGTGTTTTCGTGCAGCCAGTTGGAGCGGTTGGCGCCGGAAGAGCCTGGACCCGATGTGGCGGCGGCGGAATTTCTGGTGAAATGCCGGCGGCTGCTGGTGTCGGAACTGCAAAACGCCATCGACCCGCGCCGCCGCGGCGCCATGCTGCGTCAGCTCGCGGTTGGGCGCATGGATGATGTCAAGTCAAGCTTCAAGGTGGCCGCCGAGCTTGGCGAGGGTTTGGAAGCTCGCTACCCAGGGTATCTACTCATCCGCCGCGACGCCGCTTGGGTGTCAAAGCGGGAAGAGCAAGCGCGGCGACGTTAGGAATTGGGACCATGAAGCTGGCGCACATTTTGGTTGCTTTGGTGAGCGCGTTGAAGCTCGCGGCCTGCGCGCCGGTGGCGGCGCCTGGGCCGAATGCCAGCGGTCCGGCGATTATCACGCTGACCCGCGGCGTTTGCTACGGTTTTTGCCCTGATTACGATGTTCGCATCGATTCAAACGGCGCGGTGACTTACGAAGGACGCCGCTTCGTTGCCGTGGCTGGCGAGCAGCGCGCGCAAATTCCCGCGGCGGACGCGGCGCGCTTGGTGGCGCGCTTCGACGCGGTGAACTTCATGTCGCTGCGCGATGAATATCGCGCGCAGGTTTCCGATTTGCCGACCTACACATTGACCTTTGAGCGTGGCGGCGTGCGCAAACACGTTGTCGATTATGGCGGGCTGAGCGCCGGGTTGCCGGAAGCAGTGCGAGCGCTTGAGGACGAGGTCGACCGCGTCGCCGACACGGCGCGCTGGGTGTTGCGCGACGGAGAGCCGGTGCGCACGCCGAATAGCCAGAGGTGAGCTCATGATTGTGCCGACACCAAGCCGACTTGCCAGCGTGGCGCCTCGATGGCGGCGCCACAATTACTTCGCGGCGTTTTTCGTTGCGCTGATGTTTTCGGCGCCGGCGCAGGCGCAAAATTTGTCTCTGCGTGCGCCGCCATGGGCGCAGACGATGCTGGCCTCCGATGTTATCCCCACGACGGGCGGGCGGGCGGCGTTGGCGGGCGAGGGCATCGCCGTCGCCGCGCGCATCACCATCGCGCCGATCGATGGCGGCGTGGCGCGGGTGATCCGCTATGAAACGAATGAAGACGGCGCATTGTTGGCGTTGCGGCGCTTTACCGGCCATCCCACCACCGGCTGGTGGATGTGGGGACCAGACACCCCGCGCGTGAGCGTTCCCACGCCGGCAGTGCGCACCGAGATCGAAGCTTTGGTGCGCGCCGCCATGAGCGTCGTCAGCGGTTTGAACGCGGCGCAAAGCGGCGATCCGTGCCATGGCGAACAGGCGTTTATCGAGCTTGCCTTGGAGGGGCGCTCCACCAGCGCGACACGGGCTTGCGTCACGGCTGGAGATCCGGCGGGTCGCTTGGCGACGCGCCTGTCCGAATTGGCGGGCTCGCGTGACAACGAGGAATTGGCCGCGGCCGCCACGGCGGAATTGCTCGGCGCCGACCGCGCCTTCGCGGCGATGGCGCAAGCCGAAGGCGTGCCGGAATCGTTCGCGGCCTATGCTGCATCCGAGGCGATCATGTTGCGCAGCGAGGGCGCGCCAACGGCAGGCCATGATGCGGTGGTGGCGCGGTTTGCCGATTGGCCAGAGGCGGCGCGTCTGCAATGGAGTCCGCAAACCGCGCGCGTGTCCTCGCGCGGCGACATGGGCTGGACCTGGGGAGATTCTGTTTACATCGCCGCGGACGGCACGCGGACACCGGGGCGATATATCTCGGTTTGGTCGCGGGACGTGGACGGCAATTGGCGCTTCGCCTTTGATGCGGGCGTGGACTAGCCAGAAAAACCGCCGCCAGCGAGGAAGGCCGCTTCCTCGGGGGTGGATGTGCGACCGAGCGGCGCGTTGCGGTGCGGGAAGCGGCCGAAGCGGCCGATGATGTCGCGGTGCTGCGCGGCGTATTTGACGAAACCGGCGTCGCCAGCAGCCTGCATCAGGGCGAGGCATTGCCCCTGCAGCGCCAGGTCTTCGGCGTGCTCAAGCGGCAGGTAGAAGAAAATTCTGAGCGGCATCGCCGTGGCGGTGTCGTAGCGCGCGGTGATGGCGCGTTGGGCGAGGCCCTGGGCGAGGCCGTCTGTGGCGAAAGCGTGAGGGGACTTGCGATAGATGTTGCGAGGAATCTGATCGAGCAGCAGGCAAAGGCCAAGCGCGCCCTCGGCGGTTTGCTCCCAGGGCTTGAGCTCTCCGCGCGCGGCGGCGTGGTGCAAAGGTTCGAAGGCGCGGCAACTTTCGTCGAAGGCGTCGCTCTTGGCGAACCATGCGTTCTCGCCGGCGTTACGCCAGAATTGGAGAATTTCAGCAGAACTCATGTGGTTCAGGTTAGACTGTATAGGCTAGAAACCCAAGCTGAAACGAGGGTGCGATGCACGTATATTACGATGGCGATGCCGATGCGGCGCTGATCCGCGCCAAGCGCGTGGCCGTGATTGGCTATGGCGCACAAGGGCACGCACACGCGCTAAATCTGCGCGACAGCGGCGTCGGAGATGTGGTGGTGGCGCTGCACCAAGGCGCAAAGTCCGCCGCGCGCGCCCAGGCGGACGGGTTCATGATTGTCGATGTCGCCGAAGCGGCGCGGGAATGCGATGTGCTGATGGTGTGTGCGCCAGACGAGGTGCAGCCGGAGCTTTATGCGCGCGAAATCGCGCCGCATATGCGGGCGGGCAAGACGTTGTTGTTCGCGCACGGCTTCGCCATGCATTTCAAGCTGATCGATCCGCCTGCGGATGTCGATGTGGCCATGGTCGCGCCGAAAGGGCCGGGGGCGGCGCTGCGTGACGTATACACGCGCGGCGGCGGGCTGCCCTGCATTGTCGCGGTGGCCAACGACGCAAGCGGGAGCGCGATGCAGCTGGCGCTGTCTTACGGCGCGGCGATCGGGTGCGGGCGCGCGGGGATGATTGAATCGACGTTTCAGCTTGAGACCGAGGGCGATCTTTACGGCGAACAGGTGGTGCTATGCGGCGGGCTG
>JANNFH010000329.1:0-6755 GCA_031379565.1 Alphaproteobacteria bacterium | reverse complement strand
GATGTCGGCCATGTCATCGACGGCTTCCAGGACACCAACCTCTATTCGCGCATGAACGGCGAGCCCTCGGCGCTGGTCACGCTGCAAACCGCCGACCACTTCAACATCTGGGACACCAACAAGGCCGTGCAAACGGTGCTTGAGGAAATGCGGGCTGAGATTCCCTCCGGCGTTGAGATCACCACCATCTACAACGAATCCGAGGATTACAACGCGCTGCTCAATATCCTGTTCCAGAACGCGGCGCAGGGCTTTTTCCTGATCTTCGTGCTGCTGTTGCTGACGTTGCATCCGAAAGTAGCGTTCTGGTCGACGCTCGGCGTCATGACCGCCTTCGCCGGTTCGTTCTTCATCCTGCCATTTGTCGATGTCTCGTTGAATTTCATGAGCGTGTTCGGCTTTTTGCTTGTGCTCGGCATCATGGTCGATGACGCCATCATTGTCGGCGAGGCGGTCTATGAAAGGGCGGAGAAAGGCCATTCCGGCGCCGACGCCTCGATCCTCGCCACGCAAATGGTGCTGAAACCGTTGATGGCGTCGGTGTTCGTCACCATGATCGCCTTCAGCCCGTGGATGCTGATCGAAGGCGATGCGCGCCAATTCACCCGCGCCATCTCCATTGTCGTGATGTCGACTTTGGTGTTCTCGCTGATCGAATCGCTGATCATTCTGCCGGCGCACTTGGCGCATGTCACCAAGCCCAACCCGCAAGGCGAGGGCATCATGGCGCGGCTGATGCGTCTGCAGCAGACTTGCGCCCATTCGGTGTTGTGGGTGGCGCGCCACGTGCATGGGCCGTTGGTGCGGCTGGCGGTGAAGCAGCGTTACCTCACCTGGGCCATCTTTGCCGCCATCATGGTTTTGGCGATCGGCCTGATGGCCTCCGGGCGCGTGAAGCAAACCTTCATGCCCGAAGTCGAGGGCGATTTCATGATCGCCAGCATCGAGCTGCCGCAAACGACGCCGTTCTCGCGCATGGAGCAGGTCGCCGATCAGCTCGATGCGGCGCGCCGCGCGCTCGAAACCGAAACCACCGAATCGGCGGTTGAAGATCCCAACACCGGCGCGATGTCGCGCGGCGTGGTGCGCTCCTGGAGCCAATCGATCGAGGAAAACTCGATCCGCGCTTATGTCGGCCTTACCCCGCCGGAGACGCGCCCGAATTTGCGTTCGCGCCAGGTCACCGAACGGCTCGAAGATCTGCTCGGCGAGGTGCCTGACGCCGACGAAATCAGCTTCTCGCTCTCGGGCTCTGGCTCGCCGCGCATCGAGCTGGCGCTGATTGGGGAAAACAAAGTCGATCTTGAAGCCGCGGTCGAGGAATTGAAGGCGCGCCTGCTGCGCTTCGCCGACGTCACCAGCGTCCGCGACAGCGAAGACGCCGCGATCGAGGAATTGCGCTTCACGCTTTTGCCGGGCGCGGAGCAATTGGGCGTCACTTTGGGCGATGTCACCCGGCAAGTGCGGCAAGCCTATTTCGGCGAAGAAGTGCAGCGCCTCCCCCGCGAAGGCGACGACGTCAAGGTCTATGTGCGCTATCCGAGCGACGACCGACGCACGCTGGAGAGCCTCGGCGGCTTCCGTCTGCGCACCGCCGATGGCCGCGAAGTGCCGCTGGCGGCCATCGCTGCCTGGGAATTCGCGCCGGGCGTCACCGGTCTCGACCGGCGCCAGCGCCAAAGTTCCATTCTGGTGACAGCCGATCTCGTCAGCGCCGAAGGCCGCACCGAAATCATGCGTACGCTGGACGAGGAATTCTTTCCCGAGTTCGAGCAGCGCTACACCAGCATTTCACGACGCGCCATCGGCGAAGCGGAGGGGCAGGCCGAGTTCATGGCTCAGTTCGCGCAGCTCTTGCTGCTGGCATTCTGCGCCATCTATTTCCTGTTGGCGGTGACGTTCCGCTCCTACGCACAGCCCGCAATGATCCTTTGCGTGATCCCGTTCGCGGTGGTTGGCGCGATCGTCGGGCACATGGCGTTTGGCACCAGCTTTGCGCTGTTCTCGTATCTCGGCGTGATCGCCGCCATCGGCGTGGTGGTGAACGACAATGTCGTCCTGGTCGATCGCTGCAACCAGATCCGCGGCTATTTCGCGCTGCGCGTAAAACGCCCCGGCAACCCCGTCCCCGAGGACGAGGAAGGCTGGGAACCGCACGAGATCAGAGCGCCGAACGGCCAGGTGCTGGAATACATCGCCATCGCTCCCGATCTTGAGCCGCACGCGGAATTCATTCTCGAGGGCTACCAGAGCGGCTTCGAGCATGGCCCAATCGAAGTGCGCGCCTCGCGCCAGATGAACCAGGACAGTTCCGAGTTCCGTGAGCGCGGCGAGCAATTGGAGCAGCTCGGCTTTCAGATCATGCGGGTCAAGCCCGAGCACGGCATCATCGAGGCCTCGATCTCGCGCTTCCGTCAGATCTTCCTGACCTCGGTCACCGAGTTCGTCGGCACCTCGCCGATGCTGCTCGAAAACGCCGCCATCGTGCAATTCCTGAAGCCGATGATCATCTCGTTGGCCTTCGGGGTGCTGGTGTGCATGCCGGCGACATTGATATTGACCCCGGCTTTCTACATGATCGGCATCGACATGAAGAAGGGCGTTGGCGGTCTGTTCCGCTTCTACGGTCGGCAACTCAGCGGGCGGCCAAAACTCGCCGCGGCTGAATAAGAACACTTGGAGGTTGGGTTATGATGCTTCTCACGCGGCGCGCCATCGGCGCGTCCACTCTCGCTTTGCTCACTGGCTGCGCCGCCAACAGGGTATCGATGCCCCATCCCGTTCGGGCGCCCGCGCCGGCGGCGATTGGCTCGTTCGGCATCGATCTCGCCGCGCGCGATCTCGCCGTAAAACCGGGTGACGACTTTTTCCGACACGCCAACGGCGCATGGGCGGCCAGCACGGAAATCCCCGCCGATCGCTCTCGCTGGGGCGCTTTCGACCTGCTGCGTGAGAAGTCCGACAATGACGTGCGCGCCATTATCGAGGAAGTCGCGCGGGCGGGCGGCGCGCCCGGCACCATCCAACAGAAGGTCGCCGATTTCTACAATGGCTTTTTAAATCAGGACGCGATCGACGCGGCCGGCCTTACGCCAGTGCAGCCCGAACTCAACGCCATCGCCGCCCTGGGCACGCACGAGGATGCAATCCGACTCATCGCCACCCCTGGAATCGCCGTGAACTCGCCGATCGGCATTTCCGTCGGCCTGGATGAGCGCAATCCCGATCGCTATCTGGTCAACATGAATCACGCCGGCCTGGGCCTGCCCGAGCGCGATTATTACCTCCGCCCAGACGGCGAATTCCCCACCATCCGCGCCGCCTACCTCGCGCACATCGAACGCATGCTCGCACTCGCCGGTCTGAGCGGCGCCGGCGAGAAGGCAAGCCAAGTGATGGCGCTCGAAACCGCGATCGCCGAACGGCATTGGCCGATCGCCGACCGGCGTGACCGCGACGCCATGTACAATCTGAAGACGCGGGCGGAAATCCGCGCCATTGCCCCGAATTTCCCGTGGGACGCGGGCTTTGAAGCGGCCGGCTTCGGCGCGGTGGAAGAAGTCGTTATCGGCGAGCTGGGCGCGATGGGCCCGCTGGCCGAGCTGTTCATGGCGACGCCGGTGACGACCTGGAAGAGCTACCTCGCCTTCCACCTGCTAACCAACAACGCCGCCGTGCTGCCTCGCTCGGTTGACGAAGCCAATTTTGACTTCTTCGGCAAGACCTTGAACGGCCAGCCGCAACAACGCGAACGCTGGAAGCGCGGCGTGCAAACGGTCAACGGCGCCTTGGGCGAGGCGATCGGTCAGATCTATGTGGCGCGCCACTTCCCGCCGGAAGCAAAATCGCAAATGCGCGATCTGGTCGAAAATCTACGCCGCGCTTATGGCGAACGCATTGACCGGCTTGGCTGGATGTCGGCCGAAACCAAACTCGCGGCGCGCGAAAAGCTCGCCACCTTCCGCCCGAAGATCGGCTACCCAGACCGCTGGAGGGATTACTCCGACCTGGAGGTCCGCGCCGGCGACGCCTACGGCAACAGCAAGCGCCGTGCGGAATTCGATTGGAATTTCGACATCGCCCGTCTGTCGCGCCCGACGGACAAGGACGAGTGGTTCATGACGCCGCAAACGGTGAACGCTTATTACAATCCGACATTCAACGAGGTCGTTTTCCCCGCAGCAATCCTGCAGCCCCCGTTCTTCGATCCGAACGCCGATGCAGCGGTCAATTACGGCGGCATTGGCGGGGTCATCGGCCACGAAATGGGTCATGGCTTCGACGATCAGGGCGCGAAGTCCGACGCGCAGGGCGTGCTGCGCGATTGGTGGAACGCAGAGGATGTCGCCCGCTTCACGGCTATCACCGACCGGCTGGTGGCGCAGTATGACGCGTTCACGCCGCTCGAAGGCATCAGCGTGAACGGCCGGCTCACACTCGGTGAAAATATCGGCGACAATGGCGGCCTGCAGGTCGCCTACCATGCCTACAATCTCGCACGCGCCGGTGCTGAGGCGCCGGTGCTGGAGGGCGTCACCGGCGACCAGCGCTTCTTCCTTGGCTGGGCGCAGGTGTGGCGCCAACTCATTCGCGATGCGGCGCTCCGCAACCAGATCCTCTCCGATCCGCACTCGCCGGCGATTTATCGTTGCAACGGCACGGTGCGCAACATGGATGCGTGGTACGCCGCCTTCGATGTTCAACCCGGCGAGGCGCTCTATCTGGCCGAATCCGACCGCGTCGAAATCTGGTAGCAGCCCTTCATTCCAGTTCAGCCGTAAGCGCGCTCATGCCATAGAGTTCGAGCGCGGCGGCGATAATGGCCGATGAAACGCTGACCGTGCGGTTGCGCACGCCATCATAATAATACTCCCCGCCCAACGCATGAATGTTGCCGTCGAACACAATGCCGACGACATCGCCCGCGCGATCGATCAGGGCGCTGCCGGAATTGCCGCTGATGATGTCGTTGCTGCTGGTCAAATTGACCACCATGTCCGGGTCAAGGCTGCTTTGCGCGTTCCGCCAGATCGGCGTCAGCTGATAGGCGCTTCCGCGCGCTGTGGCAGCGTAAAGGTCGGCGATGCGCGTGAACGGGCCGATGTCGCGTCCCCCTTCGCGCCACCCGCTCACGCGCCCATAGGACAGCCGCGGCGAGAATGTAGCTTCCGGGTAGATGCTGTCGCCGAACGCGCGGAAGCGCACCCGGGCGATGCGCTCATGGGCGCGCGCGATCGGCGCTTCCACGGCGGTTTGGTAGCGCGCTGCAATGGCGCGCGCTTCCTCGTCCCACGTACGCACAAACACAATCATCGGATCGTCGGACGCGGCTGCCGCCGCGGCCCCGCCCTCCCACAATTGCGCGCGATAACCGGAATCGGCCAAGCGCGAGGAGGCCAGGCGCTGCGCCAGCGCTTCGGCCGTTTCACCGCCGAGAATGCGCCGCGCCAGCGCCGGATTTTCCTCGGGAAGAAATTGCGCCAGCTGCGCCAGCCAAATCGTCAGATTGAGCGCTTCCCAATCGGCCCGCACGGCGCGCGGCGCGCGCACCCAGCGCTGGATTTGGTCGAGCCGCGGCGGCGCATAGCGCGGCAGGCGCGCGGCCTCGGGTTTTGCACGTTCCGCCGCGCCGCGAACGATATCGCGCGCCCAGGCAAACAGCGTGGAGCGTTCGCCCGCGCGTAGCTCGCCATATTGGTGGGCATAGAAGAATTGGCGATAGGCGGTCTGCGCGCGCGCGATCTCTCCCCAAGCGTCGCCAACCTCGCGCTGGGCGGCGAGATTGCGCGCCACGCGCGCCTGCAGGTCCGATTGCGCAGCTTCCACGCGCGCCATGCCCGCCGCGTCCGTCAAGGCCAGCCGTCGCCCGGCATAGGCTTCGCCGTCGTTCGCCACCGTCTCCAAGACATCCGCCGACACGCGCGCTTCCTCCGCCCCTTGCGCGGCGTAGGCCGCAATGCGCGCGCGCGCATCGTTCAGCGCCCCATGGCGCCATGGCGTGTAGATTTCGCGCTCGAACGCCAGTTCAGCGGCGGTCTTGAACCGCGAGGTCACACCCGGATTGCCGCTGACGAAAACCGCCTCGCCTGCTTCGGGCGCGGTGAATCGCATATCGAGATGGCGCGGCGTCGCGGCGGGCGCACCGTTCCGATAGAGACGCACGATCGCGAAATCGACGCAAGTGCGCGGAAATTGGAAATTGTCGGCCGCACCGCCAAAATGCGCCATCTGGTATTCCGGCGCGAACACCAGGCGCACATCGTCGTAGCGGGCGTAGCGGTAGAGCGCGTAGTGACCGCCTTCGTAGAGCGTCGTCACTTCACAGCGCACAGCGGCGCCGCATTCGGCCTCAATGCGTGCGATCTCGGCGTCGCGCACGCGGGCAAACGCCTCCGCTCCGGCAACCTCCGCCGCCGCTTCCACTCGCGCCGTCACATCGGTGATCGCGTCGAGCACATGCACGGCTAGGTCCGGGCACCGCACCTCCTGCGCGCGCTCGCGCGCCGCGAAACCGCGGGTAAAATAATTGCGCTCGGGCGTGGATAATTGGGTCAGGCAAGCGACAACGCAATGCTGGTTTGTCACCACCAGCCCTTCGGCGCTGACATTCACACCCGAGCACGTCGGCAACCGCACCGTCGCGCGCATGACCCGGTCGAGCCAAGCGCGATCGGGCGCCCAGCCCAGTTCGCTCTGCATCCGCGCAGCGGGGACATTGTCAAACGTCCACATCCCCTCTTCCGCCGAAGCGGGCG
>JANNFH010000314.1:0-5614 GCA_031379565.1 Alphaproteobacteria bacterium | reverse complement strand
CAGCGAGCAGCGCATAGAAGGTTATCGCAACTTTGGCACCAAATTGTGGAACGCAGCGCGCTTCTGCCAGATGAACGAATGCGCGGTGTGGGACGAGTTCGATCCGTCATCACCAAAGCAAACCGTAAATCGCTGGATCGTGGGGGAAACCGCGAAAACGGTGGCGATTGTCACCGCGGAACTAGAGGCGCGGCGTTTCAACGAGGCGGCAGGCGCGCTTTACCGCTTCGTCTGGAATGTGTTCTGCGATTGGTATCTGGAATTCATCAAGCCGCTGCTCTCGGGCGAGGATGAGGCGGCGAAGGGGGAAACCCGCCGCGCCGCGGCGTGGACGCTCGATCAAATCTTGCTCATGCTGCACCCGTTTATGCCGTTCATCACCGAGGAATTGTGGGCGCGCACGGGCGAGTTTGGGCAAAAGCGCTCCGGCATGTTGATTGCGGATCACTGGCCGAAGCTGTCGCTGGCGCTTGTCGATGTGGAGGCTGAGGCGGAAATTGATTGGATGGTGAACCTAATCGCCGAGACCCGATCGACGCGGTCCGAACTCAACGTCCCTCCGGCGGCAAAAATAGCGCTTCTGCTGATCGGCGCCGACGCCGCTACCGAAGCGCGGCTTGAGCGGTATCAAGATCTAATCGACCGCATGGCGCGGCTTGAATATTCCACCAGCGCCAAAGCAGCGCCGCCGGGGTCGGTCACGTTTGTGCTGGGCGACGCAACAATAGCGCTGCCGTTGGAGGGCGTGGTGGATTTGCCCGCGGAATCGGCGCGCCTGGCCAAGGATATCGCCAAACTCACGGTTGAAATTGGCAAGATGGATGCAAAACTCGGCAATGAGGATTTCGTGCGCAAGGCGCCGGACGAGGTTGTCGAGGAATTGCGTGAGCGGCGCGACGACGCGGCAGCTTCGGCGGCGAAATTGTCGATGGCTCTGGCGCAAATCAAAGGCGGTGAATAGTGCGGATTTTCGTCACCGGCGCTTCAGGGTTTGTCGGCGGCGCGGGCGTGCGAAGATTTGTCGGCGACGGCCATGAGGTGCGGGCGATGTCGCGTTCGGAGAAATCCGACGCGGCCATTCGTGCGCTGGGCGCGTCGCCGGTGCGTTGCGATTTGGGGGATGTCTCCGCCGAACACTTAGGCGACGCCGAAATTGCACTCCATTGCGCCGCGTTTGTGGAGCAATGGGGCCCCCGCGACGCCTGGAAGCATTTCAATGTCGAAGGCACCGCTCGCATGCTTGCTGCAGCGCGCGAGGCCGGCGTAAAGCGCTTCATCCACATCAGCACGGAATCAGTGCTCTGGCGTGGCCAACATTTGCGAGACGTCGATGAAACCTATCCCCTCGCGCCGAATTCGCCCTACCCCTATGCCGCCACCAAGGCGCAGGCCGAAATGCTAGTGCGCGCCGCCAACGCGCCTGGTTTCGAGACAATCATTCTGCGCCCGCGCTTCATTTGGGGGCCGGGTGACACGACCCTGCTGCCAGCGTTGGAGAAGATGGCCCGCTCGGGACAGTGGATGTGGATCAATGGCGGGCGCGCCATGACGTCAACCACCCACATTGACAATCTCACACAGGCTATCGCGCTCGCGCTTACCCGGGGACGCGGCGGCGAGGCGTATTTCATCCTCGACGCGGGCGTGCGGCCTATGCGCGAAATCATTTCCGGGATCGCCGCCTCGCGCGATATCACGCTGCCGGACAAGTCCATTCCGGGCTGGCTCGCCGATACAATCGGCGGATCGTGCGAGTTGATCTGGCGGGCCTTTTCGCTGAGGAGCGAGCCGCCGCTGACGCGGTTTTCGGCGATGATCCTTTCACGCGATTGCACCCTGAGCGATGCCAAGGCGCGCTCCGAGATGGGTTATGCGCCAGTGATAACGGTCGAGGACGGCCTGCGTGCCTTACACATTTGATTGACCACGCGGCTTAACCCGGTGTGGAGAGCGGCTGGGGCATGATTGGGGATGCGCCCGACCCCAACCCAAGGTCAATTGCTCGCCAAGTCTCGCGCGGAAGTGCGTATAGCGCGCAAGGGCCGCTATCAGCGCGTCATTGGGATCGGCCTCGGCGGCGCCGGGTTGGCGAGCGCCGCTGTAGGTTTGCCGTTCCAGGTCAGCTTGATGCTGTGGGCGTTCGCCGCCGCGAGTTGGGCCATTCTCAGGGCCGTCTAGAACCATTTGCCTTGAGCGCCGGTGTTGCGCATTCTTGCGCAGTGGAGCGGGGCATGGACGTTGATCTCGGCAATCTCGACGAAGCTGGGTTTCAGCGGCTCTACGCTGAGCGCATCGAGCCATGCTTTGGGGCCAATGAAGCCGAGCGGATCGCCGCCCTGACGACGTTTCGGCGTCGGCTGCTGCTTGGGACGCCGATTGCGCTGGCGATTGCCGCGGCGGTCTATTTCGGCTTCCGCGAGCCGTGGGCGGCGCTTATCGCCGCGATCGTTGGCGGGCTGATTGTTTATTCCATCGCCTTTGCGCGCCTCGCCGCCGTCGGGCGCAAGGTGAAGCAGGAATATTGCAGCGCCATCGCCCAAGCAATGGATGCTTCGTACGCCATGACCGGCTTTGCGCCGCCGGCGCTGGAACGGTTAAAGCATCTGCGGCTGCTGCCGGCTTACGCGCGCGCGAGCTTCGAGGATCTGTTTCACGGGGCCTACAAGAGCGCGGTGTTTGATCTTTACGAGGGCCATCTTGAGCAGCGCCACCACGATTCAAAGGGCCGCACCCGCTACTCCACGGTGTTTCGCGGCCAGATCATGCGCATGGTGTTCCCCCGCGATTTCCTCGGCGTCACCTTGGTTCGCCGAGACGCCGGCGTGTTCAATGCATTCGGGGGCGGCCTGGGGCTCAAGCGCGTGAGCCTGGAAGATCCCGTGTTCGAGAAGGCGTTCGAGGTTTGGGGCAACGATCAAGTCGAGGCGCGCTTTCTGCTGCATCCAGTGTTGATGCAGCGCCTGCTCGATTTGGAGAGCGGATTCAAAGGCCAGCGCCTGCGCTGCGGCTTCGAGGGGGGCGATCTGTTGGTCGCCATCGAGGGCGGCAATCTGTTCGAGCCCGGCGACCTGTTCAAGCCGTTTACCGACCCGGCGCGCGCGCGGCGCATCGTCGATGAGATCGCGAGCGTGGTGCGGGTGATGGATCAGGTGCTCGGCGCGCAGGCGCGGCGCGGGTGAGCCTGCTTTCCCATGCGATGCAATCAGGTTGAAATGTCGATAAGCGCACCGCGCCCAGCTTCGTCGCCGAGCGCAAGGCATGCGCCATCGCCGCTCCAAGCTAGCGCCGTGACGGGGCCTTCTCCCGGCTCGTCGAGTTCCACGACGCTTTGATCGGCCAAGCGTACGCTAATCGCGGCTCCATCGGCATAGCCGAGCGCAAGCACCTCCTCGGTAGGGTGAAACGCAACGGCGGTAACGAACGCTTCGCGTTGGCCCAGCATCAACGGCTCTTTCCCTTGCGGGCCCATCTTGCCGACGAAGGGCCAGATCACGGCGCGGTCGGCGCCGCTGGTGGCGAGCCAGCGACCGTTTCTGCTCCAGGAAAAAGAGCGTGTCTTGGCGGGATAGCCGGTCATCTGCAAATCGAGTTTTTCGGGCAGGCGCCAGCCATGCAGCACATTTTCCTGCATCGCCGAGACGACATAATCAGCATCGGGCGACAGCGTCACGTTGAGGTGCGAGCCGGCCCAGACAAGCATCTGTCCCTTGTCGTCGCCCGCCAGAGCGAGCCGCAACGTCACGCCGCCGTAATGTGAGGCGGCCAGGCGGCGGCCTTTGCCGTCGAGCGCGAGCCCGCCAATGGTGGATGGATAGGTGAAGCGGTGGGCCTCCTCGCCGTCACGCAGTACGATCGCCTGCTTTCCGCTCGCCGCCACAACAACTCCTGACGCGGCGCTGGCGACAACATGGCCAATCCATTTGCCGCCGGCGTCGATGAAATGTTCGACCTCGCCATTGGGGGACACCAAACAAAGCGCGCCGTCATCGCCGCCGGTGAATATGCGTTCGCCATCTGGGTGCGGCGCGGCGCACAGAATGGCGCCGGAATGGACTTTTATGGACCGCGCGTCTTCAGACGCGCTTGCAGAGCGGGCCTGGAGGCCCGCGGTCCAAACCGCGCCATCGCCAAGCGTGAACATGGCGACATCGCCAACGAAGACCACGCCGGTCGCGCCCGCCCCGAGCGCTAGGCGTTGGCCGTGGGAATAGACCCGCGCCGTCACGCCGCGCACGCAGCGAAAGCGCTCTCCAATTCGGCGCGGTCGAGGTTTCGCCCGATAAAAACCAGACGCGAGACGCGCTTTTCATCCTCGCGCCAGTCGCGCTGTGTGTCGCCTTCCAAGATCATGTGCACGCCCTGGACGACAAAGCGCTTCGGTTCGTCGGGAAAGGCGATGATGCCCTTTAGGCGAAGCAGGTCCGGCCCCCGCGCTTGGGTAAATTCGTTGAGCCAAGGCAGCAATTTTTGCGGGTCGATCAAGTTGTCGGTGGACAGCGCCACGCTGGAAATGCCAGCCGCCGCGACGTGGTCGTCGCCATGATGATGGTCATGCGCATGATCGTGTTCGTCATGGTGCGCGCAGGCTTGGTCGCAATCGTGATCGGGCAGGAAGTGCGGGTCGATTTCAGTGATGCGGTCGAGATCGAAGGCGCCGACGTCGAGGATCTTGTCGAGCGCGATATCGCCGCGGCGCATACGGTGGAAGCGCGCGCTCGGGTTCAACGTACGGATTTGCCTTTCGAGCGCGTCCAGTTCCTGGCTTGAAACCAGATCAACCTTGTTGAGCAGGACCACATCGGCGAAGGCGATCTGCTCGGCCGCCTCAGGCGCGTCGGCCAATTGCTGGCGAAGATGTTTTGCGTCCGCCACGGTGACGATGGCGTCCAGTTTGGTTTTCGCACGCACGTCGGCGTCGACGAAGAAAGTTTGCGCCACTGGTGCGGGCTTGGCCAAGCCGGTTGTTTCCACCAGGATGGCGTCGAACGTTCCTTTCCGTTTCATCAGACCATCAATGATGCGGATGAGATCGCCGCGCACCGTGCAGCAGACGCAGCCATTGTTCATCTCGAACACTTCTTCGTCGGCATCGACAATGAGGTCGTTGTCGATGCCAATCTCACCGAATTCATTGACGATGACTGCGTATTTCTTGCCGTGTTTCTCGGATAGGATGCGGTTCAAGAGCGTGGTCTTGCCGGCGCCGAGATAGCCCGTGAGCACGGTGACGGGGATGGGATAGGTCAATTTGTCAGGCATGGGGGCATAGATAGCTATTCCCGTGCTAGGCGCCAGCCGGGTGACCGCCTTCGGGCCGAGTGGACCGGCCGGCCGCCCGGAATTCGGTCTATTCAAAATACTGGAGCGCGTTTTAACGCAAAACCGGTGTCCACTTTCGCTAAACGCGCTCTATGGTGCCCGAAACCAGGAGGCGGGGATGAACAACCCTTTTGTGCGTTGGATTGTATTGATCCTCGGGGCGCTGGTGGCGTTGGCGGCGCTAGGGGCGGGCGCGCTGGCGTACCTGGTCTCGCGCATCGATGTGCGCGCTGAGGTCGAGCGGGCGGTGGAGAACGCCACCGGGCGCGAACTCACCATTGCCGGGGAAGTTGGC
>JANNFH010000286.1:0-3640 GCA_031379565.1 Alphaproteobacteria bacterium | reverse complement strand
CGTTGAGGCCGAATTGCTCGTAAGCGCGGCGCTGTTGAGGCTCAAACGCGCGTTCGTTCGGCAGATAGATGCGGGTCGGGCAGGATTCGACCAAAGCCGGCGCGATTACCGAATTGGCGATGTCCGCGAGCGATTGGGTGGCGAACACCACGGCGACATTCTTCTTGCGCAATGTCTTCAGCCATTCGCGAATGCGCGCGGCAAACAGCGGCGAATCCAAAAACACCCAGGCCTCATCGAGGATGAGCAAGGTCGGCCTACCGTCGAACATCTCTTCCAGGCGGTGGAAGAGATGCAGCAAGGCCGGCGCGGCGGCTTTCGGCCGGCTCATAATCTCCTCCATCTCGAAAAGGAGAATATCGGAAAGCTGGAGCCGCTCTTCGGCGCCATCGAAGATTGCGCCATGCGCCCCATCCTGGGTGTAGGGAAGCAGGGCGGCTTGGGCGTGGGCGTCTTGCACCAGCAGGCGCAAACCGGTGAGATGGCGTTGCGTGACCGGCGCGGAGGCAAGGCTTGTCAGCGCCGCCCAGATTTTTTCCTTAAGCTCAGGCGAGGTCGCCGCCTCCTCTTGCGCGAGCAGCCCCATCACCCAATCGAGCGCGATGGAGCGCTCATGGGCATCATCGATGCGGGCCAAGGGTTGGAATGCCGGCGCATCGCTGGCGCCGAGATCAATGGCTTCTCCCCCCATGGCGCGCACCGCCGCACGCGCCGAGCCGCCCTTGTCAAAGATGAAAATCTGCGCGTCGGAATAACGCCGCCATTGCAAAGCGAGCAGCGAGAGGAGCACGGATTTGCCCGCACCGGTCGGTCCAACCACAAGCGTGTGGCCGACATCGCCAACAAAGAGATCGAGCCGAAACGGCGTCGATCCATCGGTGCGCGCCAAGATCAGCGGCGGCGCGTCCAGATGGCGGTTCCAATCCTCGCCCGCCCAGGAAGTCGCAAGCGGCGCCACATGCGCGAGGTTGAGGGTCGAGACGATGGGATGGCGGACATTGGCGTAGGCTTGGCCCGGAATGCTGGAGAGCCAAGCTTCAACCGCGTTCAGAGTTTCAGTGACGGTGACAAAGCCGCGCGCATTGATCACGCGTTCGGCCAGGCGCAACTTCTCGTCGGCCTCCACGGCGCTGTCGCCGAGCACAACCAACGTGGCCGTGAGATAGCCGAAGCCGATCGACTCGGCGCCCAATTCCAGCAGCGCCGCATCGACTTCCGCGGTCTTCGCGAGCGCGTCGGGATTGGAGAGTGCGGCTGCTTCCTTGGTCAGCATTTCCTTAAACAGCGCCGCCAGCGATTTGTGTTTGGAAAACCAAAGCCGGCGCCATTTGACCAATTCCTTTTCCGCCTCGGTGCGGTCAAGGCAGAGGAAGCGCGTCATCCAGCGATAGGAAATCCCCAAGGCATTGAGGTCATCGAGAATGTCGGGCGCTGTGAAAGGCGGAAAGCCCTTGATGGTGAGCACGCGCAAATGCTTGCCGCCGAGCACGGGCGCGGCGCCCCCGACCAACGCAGCGTCGCAAAGCAAGCCGTCGAGGAACGCCGCGCTTGCTGGGGCGCGCACTTTGTGGGGCTTGGGGGAGATGGTGCGCTTGAGATAGGTCAGCGTCTCATCGTCACCCAGCGCATGGAAATCGACTGTCAGGCCTTCGAACAGCCCAAGCGCCCACGACGCCGTGCGTTCGAAATGATCGAGCGCTTCCTTGGCAAAGCGGGTGTCTGCCGCCTTGGCGGCGGCGATGCGTTCAGCGCGGTCTTTCTTCTTTGTGGGCTCGCCCTCATCGTTGGCCTGGTCGATTTCGAAGAAGAAAGCCGAAGCGCGGCGGGTGGAATCGGCCGGCGGCGCCCATTGCAAGGTGAGATGATGGATGGTCTCGAATTGAGCGCCAGCCTGCTCGAATTGGGCGGCGCGTTCGGCGTCGACGAGACGCGAGGCGTCGTCGGCGAAGTCGCCGGCAGGGTAGTCGCGGATTTCGCTCCGCTCTGCCTCGATATAAAGCGCCCAGCCGCTGCCCAGGCGCTTGAACACATTGTTGGCGCGCGCGGTGAAGGAAATGAGTTCCTCCGGAGTGGCCGAGCG
This sequence comes from Alphaproteobacteria bacterium, assembly GCA_031379565.1. GTDB lineage: Bacteria > Pseudomonadota > Alphaproteobacteria > Caulobacterales > Aquidulcibacteraceae > Vitreimonas. The sequence continues at coordinate 1,560 of JANNFH010000286.1, read as the reverse complement.
CACATCCGGCCCGCGAAAGCGCGCGCTCTTTTGGAACGAGCCGTCCTTGTTAAGGATCACGCCCGGCGCGACGAGGAATCCCCAGGGCAGAAAATCCTCAAGCCGCGAGGGCGTGTGGACATAAGGCGCAAAACTCAGCATTCGAGCCGTCCCTTGATTTTCATGGCACGCTGGAGCACTTCGACCGCATCGGCGTCGCGCCGCGCGAGAAAGACGCCCGCGGCTTGGCCCACGATCCCCAGCGCCACGCCCCAGATTGGCGCACCGGCGAAAGCAATCACTGCGGCGAGCGTGCCGTTGAGGATTGCGTAGGAGCGCGGCGCGCCGCCCATCAGGATGGGTTGCGTCAGCGCCTGGCGCACCGGAGCCAGATAACCGGGAATGTCGCGGGGATCGCGCATGGCTTAGGGAACCAACGCGCCGCCGCCGCCCACCAGCGGCAGAAAGAAGGTCGCCGCCGCGAACGCGATGGCGAGACCGAATAGAATCTGCAGCAGCTTCTTGAAGCCCTGTCCGACATCCCCGAAGGCCAGTGTAAGCCCCGTGGCGACGATGATCAGAATGGCGATGATGCGCGCCGTCGGGCCGGTGATGGAATCCATCACCGCGTTGAGCGGGCCTTCCCAAGGCATCGCGCCGCCACCAGTGGTGGCGGCGAAGGCCGGGCTCGTCATGGCCGCCGCCAGCAAGGCAAGCGGGATCGATTTCAGGAAACTCATGTTTGGCTCCGTTCTGGGTTGAATGCGTGCTCCCCCGCACGCTTTGGGGATTCGCGCCGCTGTTTCGGCGCGAGGATTTCGGAAACCACGCGGCCGGTTGAGCCGCCGCGCGAAATAAAGACGATGAGATCGATTGCTTCCTCGATCAGTGTCGTGGGTGGGCGCTCGCACACTTCCATGCAGAGCTGTTCGAGCCGCGCGAGCGCGGCTAGCGCCGAATTGGCGTGAATGGTGGCGATGCCGCCCGGATGGCCGGTGTTCCAGGCCTTCAGCAGATCGAGCGCTTCTGGCCCGCGCACTTCGCCGACGATGATGCGGTCTGGTCGAAGTCGCAACGTGGAGCGCACCAGGTCCGACAGCGACGCCACGCCCGGCTTGGTGCGGAGCGCAACCACATCTTCGGCGGCGCATGCGAGTTCGCGCGTGTCTTCGAGAATGACCACGCGTTCGTTGAGTGCGGCGATTTCAGCGAGCAAGGCGTTCGCGAGGGTCGTCTTGCCCGACCCGGTGCCGCCGGCGATGCCGAGGAAGAGGGAGCTCATGGGCGCGCGCTTGATAAGCCGCCGGCATCGTCCTAAGCAAGGAGGAGGTGTCCTCCCCAAGGCAGCCAGGAACGAAAATCCTCCTCGCCCTGGCGTTCGCCTGCTCCTCGAGCTGTGGAGGTGTGACGGAGCCTCCCGCGCCGCCCTCGGGAGGCGGCTGCCGCTACGTCGGCACCGAGGTCGACGGCGACTCCGCGCAGAACCCACTCGGACGCGACCAGTGCCACTTCATCGGCAGCGTGAACCCGCTCTCGGGCCCGCTCGGCGCCGTCGGCCTCGCCCTCGAGAACGCGGCGAGG
>JANNFH010000254.1:0-3573 GCA_031379565.1 Alphaproteobacteria bacterium | reverse complement strand
GTCTCCGCCGCCGCGCCGAATACGCCGCTTGACCAGGTGCTGGAACCGCTGACGCTCGAACTGGCGCAACTTTATCAGAGCGCGCCCGAGGGCGGCTTTGAAAGCGCCATCGCCACTTTGCGCGTGACCGAGGCGCAATACGCAGAACTCTTCGCCAGCACCGACGTGCTGTTGACCCCCGTGCTGGCCGACGTTCCCCCGACCCTCGGGGAAATTTCGCCGGCGCTGGGCATGATCGGCTTTGCCCGGGTGATGGAATACGCCACCTATACCCCGCTGCAGAATGTCGCCGGCGCGCCGGCGATGAGCGTACCGCTGTCTTGGTCGCCGGGCGGGTTGCCGATTGGGGCGCATTTCTCCGCCGCCAAGGGCCAGGAACGAATGCTGCTGGAATTGGCTTACGAATTGGAATTGGCGCGGCCGTGGGCCGCCCGACGCCCCATGGTCTGCGCCGGGTAGTATTCGGAATCGGACTTGCGTGATCCCATCACGCAAGTCCGGGTTCCCGCACAAGGTATGATTCTGGAACGCTCCATACTCCCGCCCAAGTTCGGAGGCACCACGACGCCCATGATGCTCGCCCGCGCCGCGCTCTGTTTGTGCCTCGCCGCGCTGCTCGCCGCGCCGGTGGCCGCGCAGCCGCAACCACCCGCCGACACCCAATCGCACGCGCGCGGCGAGGCTTGGTACGGCGAACAACTCACCGAATTGTCCGAAGTGTTGGGCGGGGCGCATTATCTGCGTATTCTCTGCCAAGGCCGCGGCGATCAGCGCTGGCGCGATTACATGCGCGGTGTCATCGACCGCGAGCCGAGCTATCATGACGGCTTGGTTGAAGGCTTCAACCGAGGCTACCGCGACCAGGAGGCGCGCTTTCCCATCTGCGATCGCGCCGCCTCGCAAACCGAAGCGGAATTGCGCGCACGTGGCCTGCGCGTCGCCGGCGGACTGAGCGCCCGTCACGGAGACTAGAAATGAGCGAGATCGAGACCGACGATCAAAAGGCGCTCGCGCTCGATCTCATTCTCGACGCCTGGGACAAAGCCTTGGCCAACGGCGTCGAGCCCGAAGTGTTGGCGTCGGTGGGGCTCTATGCGTCGTTCGTCGATATGGTCGATCGCTTCGGCGCCGAAGCAGTGGCCGAATTCTGCGCCACACTTCCAGGCCGTGTTCGCGCCGGCGAATTCACGTTGGGCGAAGAAGGCGGCGCGACCGGCGCCGGCTAACGGCCCGCCCAAATCTCTTCAAGCCACGCGCGCGGCGGCGCTTCAGCATCAGGCTCGCCGATGCGAGCGAGATAGAGGTGGCGCGCGATCTCGGCTTGGCGCTCGATGTTGTAATGCCTGAGCTTGGCGCCGGGGCGCGGCTGATAGCGGTACGCTTTGTCCCCCAGCGCGCCGAGCTTCGCAAACGCCAGCGCCGTGCCGTGCGCGGCCTGCCAGACATGCATCAATTCATGCACGAACCAGCCCTGCTCGTCGGCCGAAGTGTAATGAAAATCGCGCGCCGCACGCCATTTCGAAAACACAATCGTGCGCCCAACGGGAACCATGGCGCCAAACCCTAGCGGCGGCGCTTGCACCACGCGCACATCATCCCAGACAATCTCCTCGCCGAACGCAATGGCGCCAAGCGCAATTTCGCCGTGCGTCAGCGTGCGCTTCTCGAACGCAACCATTCGGTCGACGGCGGCTTTCATGGAACCATGAATCCCCCACCCATCAGCCCACGCAAGTTACTTCGCACTCAGAGCGCAGGCGACGCAGCAGGCCATTTGCGCTAGAGTCTGCTTCATGAGGGCCGCAATCAGCGTTATTGTTGGACGGATCGAGACGTTGGCGCTCGACGCCGTCGTCAACGCCGCCAACCGGGGCTTGGCGCCAGGAACGGGCGTCGATGGCGCGTTGCGCGCGGCGGCGGGGCCAGAGCTGACGCGCCTCACCCGCACCATGGCGCCCCTCGCCGACGGCGAAGCCGTGTTGACCCCTGGCTTTGCCGCGCCAGCCCGCTACATCATCCACACCGCCGCGCCGATCTGGACGGCGCCAGGCGATGAGGCCGCGAAAATCGCCGCACTTGGTCGCTGCTATCGCCAATCTATCGACCTCGCCGGCGCACACGGATTTGCCGCCATCGCCTTTCCCTGCCTTGGCACGGGCAATTTCGGCTGGCCGCGCGAGCTGGCATGCCGCACCGCTCTCGAAGCGAGCATTGGCGCATTTGCTGGCGCGCCGAGCATCAGGCGCTTAGTAATTTGCTGCTTTGTCGAAGCAGATGCGGAAATTTATCGCGCCGCTCTGAAGTAACGTTCAATGCGTCTCCAAGAACCGGATTGGCGCGCCCCCGCTCGCCGCCACCATCTCCCCATCGCGCATCACCACCGCGCCACGGATGATCGTCGCCATCGGCCAGCCCTTGGCTTCGAAGCCGTCGAACGGCGTCCACCCGACGCGCGTGGCTTGATCCTGGTTGCGGATGGTGCGCTGAGCCAGCAAATCAACCAGCGTGAAATCGGCGTCATAACCGAGCGCGATCCGCCCCTTGCCGGCAATGCCAAACACGCGCTGCGGGCCGTGGCTGGTGAGATCGACGAAACGGGCCAGACTCAAGCGCCCCTCGGCGACGTGCGTCAACATCACCGCGACGAGCGTCTGCACGCCAGGCATGCCGGACGGCGATTTCGGATAGGGCTGCGCTTTTTCCGCGGCTGTGTGCGGCGCGTGGTCGGTGCCCAGCACATCGACCACGCCTTGGGCGATACCGAGCGACCAAAGCGCGGCGCGATCAGCGCCGTAGCGGATCGGCGGATTCATCTGCGCCATGCCTTTCAGCCGCTGATAAACCTCCGGCGCTTCAAAGCTCAAGAATTGCGGCAGCGTTTCCACAGTCGCGACGTCCTTCGCCGTCGCCAGATATTCCATCTCCACGGCTGACGATACGTGCAGCACGTGCACGCGTTTTCCATGCTTGCGCGCGGCGGCGACGAGGCGCTTCACCGCCAGCAAAGCTGTCTCGGCGTCGCGCACTTCGGGATGGCTGGTCCAATCGCCTTCGCGCGCAAGCGGCTTGCGCTCGTTCAAGCGCGCTTCATCCTCGGCATGAAAAGCGCCGCGGCGGCGGATGTTCTTCAATACCCGGTCAAGGCCTTCATCATCTTGGACCAGTAGCGAGCCAGTGGACGAGCCCATGAACGTCTTGATCCCGGCGCAGCCAGGCAAGCGTTCCAGCTCAGCGAGGATATCGAAATTGTCCGGCGTGGCCCCGGCGTAGAACGCGTGATCGACATGCGCGCGCCCCTTGGCGCGGGAAAGCTTGTCGGCCAGAGCCTCTGGCGTCGAGGTCGTCGGATTGGTGTTCGGCATTTCGAACAATGCGGTGACGCCGCCCAGCACCGCCGCGCGCGTGCCGGTTTCGAGGTCTTCCTTGTGTTCATTGCCCGGCTCACGGAAATGCACCTGGGTGTCGATTACGCCGGGCAACACATGTAATCCCGAGGCGTCGAACACTTCGCCCGCCGGCGCTGTCGCCAGATCGCCGATCGCGGCGATGCGGCCGTCACGCACGCCGAGGTCG
>JANNFH010000241.1:0-1693 GCA_031379565.1 Alphaproteobacteria bacterium | reverse complement strand
GCGCCAAGGAGCCCTCTGCGCCGGCTGCCCGCAACTCGGCTTGGCCGATGGTGCGGCTGAGGCGCACCGCGCGCTGAAGGTGAGGCGCGATCAGCCTAACGCCGCGCCTGAGACCTTCGATGTCCTGGCCATCTCGGCCCGCGACAACGAACGCCAAGCGGCGATCGCCGCTGCGGTCGAGAATTGCCGCGAGCGCGCGCACCAGCGACCACGTGCTCAAGAAGTGCTTGTAGATTTCACTCTCGAACAATTCCGCGCGCGGACAGATATCGTCGGTATCCACCACCCGGCCCACGGGTTGGGAGGCAATCCGTTGGCTCCAGGGATGGCGGCCGGCGAAGTGGGCGGCGTACAATTCGCGCGCCGGCGGGGAGACATTGGCGGCGGCGACAAACTGGGCACCGACCTGGGGCGCCCGCTCCCACACCAGAAACGCGACATCCCAATAGGGCGGACTATAGGCTTCGACAAAGTTGACGAGCGCGTCATCCCAGCTCGCCGCATCCAGCGCGGCCTGGTAGATGGCGCCGACGACCCGGCTGAATTTTTCCACTTCCCCCGGCATTGGCCCCGCCGCTTCACGCCCGGTCACTTTGTCCGTGTCGGGCCCAGAGCTCAAGCTTGGACCGCGCGACGGCACGGTCCAAGCCCGCAAAGCGCCGCCCTGAGATTTTTCACCTTGGCGGGGAGTCGGCGACAGCGCTAAGCTGCGCCGTGCTAGGGCTCGCCCTCACTGCATAGCTCGGTGTCATGATGCCAGCACCCACGATCAGCAATTCCACTATTTTCAACGCCATGATCCAGGGCGGATGGGCCGGCGGCTCATCGTTGGCGCTGACCTATAGCGTGCCGGGCGCGGGCGCCGTGTGGAGCGCCTATGGGCCGAGCGGCGAGCAACACGACGCCGACTATCAAGTGCTCAATGCCACGCAGGCGAACGCTTTTCGCGCGGCGATGGAATTGTGGGATAGCTACGTCACCGCCAGCTTTAACGAAGTCAGCGATGCAACGCCCGGCCAAGTGCGCGTCGCCTTCGCGACCCAGAATGCCAGCGAGTGGGGCTATGCTTATTTGCCCGTCGCCGGCAGCAATCCCAACGCAAGCGATATCGGCGGCGACATCTGGATTTCCGAAAGTGGCGCGCTCGATACCGTCAACTCCAACTTCGCCGTCGGCGGCAGCGATTTCAAGTTGCTGCTACACGAGATCGGCCACGCCCTCGGCATCGGCCACCCATTCGGAGGCGGAACCGGCGTGATCCCAACCCAATACGACAATTACCGCTACTCGCTTATGTCTTACACGCCGCAAACCGACGGCTACGTCCAGGTTTTCGTCTCGACCGGCGGGGGCGGAATTCGGCGCGATTCCATTGCCGTAGATCCAATCACGCCGATGATGTTCGACATTCTCACGGCGCAAAACATGTACGGCGCCGACCCCAGCACGCGGAGCGGCGCCACCAATTACACCTTCGATCCGAACGTCGCCTCACTGCAGACCATCTACGACGCCGGCGGCCTCGATACCTGGGATCTCACAGGCCACCTCCGACCGTCGATCATCGATCTGCGCGAAGCGTCTTTTTCCAGCGTCGACTATTTTTCGAGGGCCGCTCAAGTTGAAGCGGCGGTGGCGATATTTGGCGAAGGCTTGCGTAGCTTTATTACAGGTGAACTCAACGCCGCTTATG
>JANNFH010000233.1:0-13413 GCA_031379565.1 Alphaproteobacteria bacterium | reverse complement strand
TTCCATTATGATCCCGGCGAGGACGCTGAAAAAGCCGACCTCGCCACGATGGATGTCAGCCGTGCCGAGCGCTTTCGCGATGATAATCTCTGGCCGTTCTTCGCCCGGCTGCGGCGCGAGGCGCCGGTGCATTATTGTCCCGACAGCGTCCACGGCCCGTATTGGTCGGTGACCAAATTCAACGACATCATGCATGTCGAAACCCACCATCAGGATTTTTCCTCCGAGCCGGCGATCACCATCGTCACCCCGCCGAACGATTTCCCGCTGCCCATGTTCATCGCCATGGACCCACCGAAGCACGACGCGCAGCGTAAAGTGGTCAGCCCGATTGTGGCGCCCGAGAATCTTGCCAAGCTGGAGGGAACGATCCGCGAGCGCGCCGGCCAATTGCTCGACGAGGTTCCACGCGGTGAAGTGTTCAACTGGGTCGACAAGATCTCGATCGAACTAACGACGCAAATGCTAGCGACGTTGTTCGATTTTCCATGGGAAGATCGCCGCAAGCTGACGCGCTGGTCCGATGTCGCCACCGCCATCCCTGGCGCCGGCATCGTCGAGACCATCGAGCAGCGCCGCGCCGAATTGCTGGAATGCTTGACCTATTTCACCGATTTGTGGAACCAGCGCGTCAATGCCGAGCCGAAACCTGACCTAATTTCAATGATGGCCCACGCCAGCGCCACCAAAAACATGGACCCACGCGAATATCTTGGCAATCTCATCTTGCTCATCGTCGGCGGCAACGACACCACCCGTAATTCGATGACCGGCAGCGTCTACGCGCTCAACAAATTTCCCGAGCAATATGCCAAGCTCCGCGCCAATCGGGCGCTGATCCCGTGCTTGGTGTCCGAAACCATCCGCTGGCAAACCCCACTCGCCCACATGCGCCGGACCGCCGCGCGCGACGTCGAACTCGGCGGCCAGCTCATCCGTAAGGGTGAAAAAGTGGTGATGTGGTACGTCTCCGGCAATCGCGACGAGGAGGTGATCGAGCACCCCAATCAATTCGACATTGAGCGCAAGAACGTGCGCCATCACCTCTCGTTTGGCTTCGGCATTCACCGCTGCGTCGGCAACCGCCTGGGCGAAATGCAATTGCGCATCGTTTGGGAGGAAATTCTCAAGCGCTTCGAAACAATTGAAGTGGTGGAGGAGCCAAGGCGCGTCTATTCCGCTTTCGTCAGGGGCTACGAGGCGCTGCCGGTGATGGTCCCAAAATGAGCCTAGCGGCTTGGACTCAATCATCCCTGGCTGCCACACTGGGCATTGGAGCAAAGGCGCCGCGGGCGATGGTGCGGCTCGGCGTAAATGAGGCGCGCGGCTGGTCGAAATTCATCGACGGCGCGCTGACGCCGCGCCTCACTTTCCTCGCCCGTCCCCCGTTCGCGAACTTAGTCGCGCTGATGTGCATTGGCGCGGCGCTGATCACTTTTCCGCGCGGGCTTATCCCGCTGGCGCCGGGCTTGGCGGTGGTGTTCTTCGGGCTCGGGATGACAGCTCATGACTGCCTTTGGCTGCTGGGCGGCGCCGGCTGGGCGCGGCTAATTTTCTGAGCCGCACGCGACCCCAAATCGCTGTCGAATTCCGAGACTTTTTGGCACCTCCTCGCTATATTGGGGGATGTTTTCCAACGCGAATCGACTCCCATGACCGCCGCCCAGAGCGCGCCCGCTTACGGCGCTGATTCCATCAAGGTTCTCAAGGGCTTGGACGCGGTTCGGAAGCGGCCGGGGATGTATATTGGCGACACCGACGATGGGTCCGGGCTGCATCATATGGTCTATGAGGCGCTTGATAACGCCATTGACGAGGCGCTGGCCGGGCACGCCAAGCGCGTTGAGGTGATTTTGCACCCCGACGGCAGCGCCGAAATCACCGACGACGGTCGGGGCGTGCCTACGGGCATCCATGAGGGCGAAGGCATCTCCGCCGCCGAAGTGATCATGACCCAACTGCATGCCGGCGGTAAATTCGACCAGAATTCCTACAAGGTCTCCGGCGGCCTGCACGGGGTCGGCGTTTCGGTCGTCAACGCGCTCTCCGAGTGGCTCAACCTCACCATCTGGCGCGAGGGCAAGGAACATTTCATCCGCTTTCGCGACGGCGTCGCCGAGGCGCCGCTGAAAGTCATCGGCGATGCGCCCCTAGTGGACGGCAAGCCCAAGCGCGGCACCGGCGTGCGCTTCCTGCCCTCGACCGCCACCTTCACGATGGTGGAGTTCGACCGCAAGACGCTTGAACACCGCATCCGTGAATTGGCGTTCCTCAATTCCGGCGTCTCGATCCTGTTCAAGGATTTGCGCGGGCCCGAGCCCTACGAAGAAACCATGCGCTACGAGGGCGGCGTTGAGGCCTTCGTGCTGCACCTCGACCGCTCGCGCACGCCGCTTATCGCCCAGCCTATCGTCATCGGCGCGGAACGCGACAAGGTCCATATCGACGTCGCCATGCAATGGAACGACGGCTACCACGAAACCATGTTGTGCTTCACCAACAACATCCCGCAGCGCGATGGCGGGACGCACTTGGCTGGCTTTCGCGGCGCGCTGACCCGCGTCATCGGCAATTACATGCAGTCGAGCGGGCTCGCCAAAAAAGAAAAAGTCGAAATCACCGGCGAAGACGCCCGCGAAGGGCTCACCTGCGTGCTCTCAGTGAAAGCGCCGGACCCAAAATTTTCTTCGCAAACGAAAGATAAATTGGTCTCTTCTGAAGTGCGCCCGGTGGTCGAAGGCATGGTCGCGGAAGCTTTGACGCATTGGTTCGAGGAAAATCCTGGCCCGGCCAAGCTGGTGATGTCGAAAATCGTCGAAGCGGCCGCGGCCCGTGAAGCGGCGCGCAAGGCGCGCGAAATGCGCCGCAAATCGACGCTCGACATCGCCTCGTTGCCGGGCAAGCTCGCCGATTGCCAGGAGAAGGACCCGGCCAAATCCGAACTCTTCATCGTCGAAGGCGACAGCGCCGGCGGCTCGGCGAAGCAAGGCCGTTCGCGCGAAAACCAAGCGGTGCTGCCGCTGCGGGGAAAAATCCTCAACGTCGAGCGCGCTCGCTTCGACAAGATGCTCAGCTCGGAGCAAGTCGGCACGCTCATCACCGCGCTCGGCGCCGGCATCGGCCGCGGCGAAGGCGACATCGACATCGCCAAATTGCGTTACCACCGCATCATCATCATGACCGACGCCGACGTCGACGGCGCCCACATCCGCACGCTGCTGCTGACCTTTTTCTATAGGCAGATGCCGGAAATTATCGCCGGCGGTTATCTCTACATCGCCCAGCCACCGCTCTACCGCGCCAGCAAAGGCAAATCGGGGCGCTATCTCAAGGACGAAGCCGAGTTCCAGACGTATTTGATTGAAGAAGGCGCCTCAGGCGCTGTGCTTGAACTCGCCAATGGCGCGCAGATTGCCGGTGACGATTTGAAGCGCCTCGCCCGCGAAGCGCTTGGCGTCGAGGCGCTCATCAAGCGCCTGCATCAGCGCGCGCCCGACGTGGTGCTGGAGCAAGGCGCCATCGCCGGATTGTTCGGCGCCGGCGCTGGCGACGCGCAGGCGCAAGAGGGGGCTAGGCGCCTCAATGCGCTGGCCGAGGAAGGCGAGGCCAATTGGTCCGGCCGCTTCGATGCAGACGGCGCGATGGTGCTTGAGCGCATGCTGCGCGGGGTCGCCGAGCGCTCGGTGCTTGACCGCCTGCTGCTCGCCTCAAGCGATGCGCGCCGCCTGGCCGATCGCGCCGCCAGCTTGCAGGAGACTTATGCCGCCGCCGCCGTTTTGCGCCGCGGCGGCGATGCCACGCCCGTGCACGGGCCGCTCTCACTGCTGGGCGCGATCGAAGGCGCCGGCCGCAAGGGCATATCCGTGCAGCGCTACAAGGGCCTCGGCGAAATGAACCCCGAGCAGCTCTGGGAAACCACGCTCGACCCCGAAGTCCGAACCATCCTGCAAGTCCGCGTTGACCACGCCGACGACGCCGATGATTTGTTCACGAAACTAATGGGCGACATCGTCGAGCCGCGCCGCGAGTTCATCCAGGAAAATGCGCTGGATGCGGAGGTCGATGTTTAGTTTGCAAGGTTGGAGCGTGCGCCTGCTGGCGCGCATTCGCATGACTAAAGACGAGCGGGGCCCGAGGCCCACGCTCCAACCTAAAAGCGGGTGTAATTAGCCGAACGGCCAGCTGCGCCACAGCATGTAGAGCGCCACCGCGAACACCACGCCCGCGAACACTTTTTGCAGTGCGCCGCGCTTTTGCGCGAGGCGCGCGCCGAAACTTGCGCCGATCAAGCCGCCGCCGAGCCCGCCGGCAATGAACAGCCCGGCGATGCGCCAATCGACCAAACCGTCGAGCGCGTAGGAAGCTGCAGTCGCCGCGCCCTGTGAACCTACCGACAACAAGGACGAACCCACCGCTTGCAGCATGGCCATGCCGCTCGAAACCATCAAGCCGGGCACGATCAGGAAGCCTCCGCCAATGCCGAAAAATCCGGAGACCATGCCTACGCCGACGCCCGTTGCCGCCAGTCGCAAAGCGACGCGGCGGGTGACTGCGACTGGCCCAGCGCCGGCCTCAGCCCGTGGCCGCAGCATCATGAGTCCGACGACAATCATCAGCACGGCGAACAAAGGCAGCAAGATTTGCGCGTCGGTAATTTTTCCCAGCGCCGCGCCGGCAAAGGGGCCGGCGACGCCCGCCGTCGCGAAAATAGAAGCCGCCGGCCAATGCACGTTGCCGCGCCGGGCATGGTTGATGAGGTTGGCGAAGGCGTTGACCGAAACCGCGAGCGCACTGGTGCCGATCGCGGCATGCGCGTCGGCGATGCCGACGACATAAAGCAGCGCCGGCGTCGCCAAAATCGAACCGCCGCCGCCAATCAGCGCCAGGATCAGCCCGACGGCGGCGCCGCTCAGGATGGCGAAAAAGTCGGGCGCGGTGATCATGAACCGCAAATTGGGCCGATTCCGCCAGCGGGTCTCGATTGATCGCCCTCTAGCCTCTTGACGCCCTCGCGCCTTCGCATTTGGATTATGGGTTGGAGGCAAGGAATGTTATGCTGAAAACGACTGGCGTTGCCGTCGCGGCGATTTTGGCGACCGGGTGTGTCGAGCGCGTCGAACAGCCGACGCAAGCGCAATTGGCGGCGCGGGGCGAATACCTCGTGATCGCCATTGGCGGCTGCAACGATTGCCACACGCCGATGACGATGGAGGGGCCGGACATGGCCCAATCGCTTCAAGGCGCTACCATTATCTTCGCTCCGGCGGTCGAAATGCCGTGGGCGACCGTCGCGCCGCCGCTTGCAGGCGGCCCGGCCGGCTACACTGACGTGCAGTTCGCCAGTTTTCTGCAAGATGGCGTGCGCCCGGATGGATCGCATCCCCTGCCGCCGATGCCGGTATTCCGCTTAAATGAGGACGACGCGCGCGCGGTGGTGGCCTACATCAAGACGGTTCCGCCAGCATCGCCGTCCGCACCCTAGCACCTGACATCCTTGAAGTATGAGTCACAACAGCTGGACCTCCACTGCACGGAATCCTGGATCGGTGGGATGACCGTTTTGTGCAATTGTAATTCTATGTAAGCCAAGCGTGGGGCGGGCCAGATCGAGCAGCGTGTGTTGAAAAATGAAAATCACCTCCATTGCAATCTATCAGGTGGACTTGCCCCTCCACGAGGGTTCCTACAAATGGTCTGGGGGCAAGTCGGTTCAGGTTTTTGATTCGACGATTGTGCGGGTTGAAACCGATGCCGGCATCATTGGCCACGGTGAGGTTTGCCCCTTGGGCCCGGCGTATCTGGCGGCCTATGCGGCCGGCGCGCGGGCGGGGATCGCGGAATTGGCGCCGGTGCTGATCGGCCACGATCCCACTCAGCTCGATTGCATCACCAGGACCATGGATGCCGCGCTCAAGGGCCATCCTTACGCGAAATCGGCCCTCGACGTCGCCTGCTGGGACATTCTTGGGCAAGCCGCCGGATTGCCGGTGTGCACGCTGCTGGGTGGGCGCTACGGCGATGACTTCCTGCTCTATCGCGCCATTTCGCAGGAAGCGCCGGAGGCGATGGCGGCGCGCGTGGGCGAGTATCGCGCCGAGGGATACACAAGGTTCCAGCTGAAAGTGGGCGGCGATCCCAGTTTGGACATTGAGCGCATTCGCGCCGCTTCGAAGCAATTGAAGCCCGGCGATCGGCTCATCGCCGACGCCAACACCGGCTGGCTGATGCATGACGCCATGCGCGTGGTGCGGGCGGTGCGCGATATTGATGTCTATATCGAACAACCGTGCCTGACCTACGAAGAATGCCTCTCCGTCCGCCGCCGCACCGACCATCCGTTCATTCTCGACGAAGTGATTGACGATGTGGGCATGGTGACACGATTGCATGGGGACCAGGGGGCGGACGTCGTCAATCTGAAAATCAGCAAAGTGGGCGGGCTTACGCGCGCGCGCCGCATCCGCGACTTGTGCGTCGAACTCGGCATCGCGCTGACGATTGAAGACACCTGGGGCGGCGATATCGTGACCGCGGCGATCGCGCATCTCGCCCACAGCACGCCCACGGAATTCTTGTTCACGGCCACGGATTTTAACTCCTACGTCACGCTCAGCATCGCCGAAGGCGCGCCGCGCCGGGTGAACGGGCGAATGGCGGCGGCAACGGCGCCTGGGCTCGGCGTTGCGCCCAGGATGGATGTGCTGGGAAAGCCGGTCATGCGTTTCGTCTGACGGAATCTCGCCGTCAGCCAAGGAGCCAAAGCCATGATTATCGAATTGCTTGCATTGGTCACGGCGGCCCTGTTTGCGGGGGCGGCGTTTTACATCAATGTCGCCGAGCAGCCCGCGCGCTTGTTGCTCGATTACCGAAATCTTCTGACCCAATGGAAGCCAAGCTACAAACGCGGCTTCGCGATGCAGGCGTCTTTGGCGGTCATATCCGCGCTGCTGGGGTTTTGGGCGGCCTGGCAGATTCAGGATTGGCACTGGGCCGTCGGCGCTGTGCTCATTCTTTCCAACTGGCCCTACACGCTGCTCGGCATTATGCCGACCAATCATCGGCTTGAAGCCATTCCCAACGAGCAAGCGGACGCGCATTCGCGCGCGCTCATCGTCAAATGGGGCGGCCTGCACGCGGTTCGTACTACGCTGGGGTGCGCGGCGGTGGGCGCATACCTCTGGGCGTCGCTCTAGCAAAAGCCACGCGGTGTCAGCGAGCAACGCGTGAATTGCAAATCTGACAGCACGCGCGAATCGCGCTTGACGCGCGCGCGCTTTGGGCGCTGCATTCCGGTGCCGGAAGATGTCGGCGCAGCAGCCCGTTCCCATTGCAGCTGTGCAGCAGACACCACCAGGACGAATGCGTGCGCATCGCGTCTCCCGGTCTGATGAAAAACCGCGCAGCAATTGGGCTGCAAGATGCGGGTGAATGTGTTTCGGCCGGCGTCCGAGACGTTTCAGCATACGGTGTTGTAAGTTGGAACAAAACGACAACACTCGCTGTCCTAGCCGCGGTGGCATCTAAAGCAAGCCGCTGGCGCATCCCCGGAGTGTCAGCCAGGGGAAAATCGCATGAAATTTGCAGCGGCCGTGGTCGCGTGGGCGGCGTTTACAGTCGCGGCCTTCGCGCAGGACCCGACGCCGCCGCCGCCAGCGCCAGAAGGTATGAGCGGCGAGCAATTGTTGCCGGCGCTGGTGGCGCATTCGCGCCATGTCGCCAGTGTCGAGAATGGCCGTCTTGAGGGTGAGGGCGCAGATTTTTTGCGACGACTCGCTGCGAACGCACAATTCGTCATGCTAGGCGAGGACCACGGCGACGGCGCTATCGCGCAATTCTCGGCGGCGCTCTGGGGGGAACTCAACGACATCGGCTACAACCATTTAGCCATCGAAACAGACCCATGGGCGGCTGAAGCGCTGGAGCGCGAGCTTCGCGCCGGCGGCGTTGCAGGTTGGACCGAATTCGCGGCGGCGCATGGCGGCGCGGTGAGCGTGCCGTTCTACACCTGGTCGGAGGAGGCCCGTCTGCTTGACCGCGTGGTCGGCTCGGCCAGCGTTCGCGAGGGGCCGGTGCTCTGGGGCCTCGACCAGGCGTTCATAGGCTCGGCGTCTTGGCAGCTCCGCCACATCGCCGACGAGGCGCGCAATCCGCAAGCGCGCGCTTTGGCGGGGCAATTGAGCGAAGCGTCGGACGGAAGCCTGCAATGGCTGGGACAGTCGGATGCGGCGCCTCTGCTGGAATTGCGCGCGCTGCTCAATGGCCGCCGCGACGCGGAGCTCGCCCGCCTCGTGGATGCGATGGTTGTGTCGCAGCGTATCTATCGCCCGTTTACGGGCGGCGAAGGCGAGGCGCTGCTGGCGAACACCGAGCGCGAAAATTTGATGCGGCGGAATTTCCTCGACTATTACAACGCCGCGGCGCGCCAATCGAATGAGCCGCCGCGAGCGATGTTCAAGTTTGGCGAATACCACATGTATCGCGGCGCCTCGCCGACCTACGTGCAAGCGCTGGGCACGTTCGTCACCGAATTTGCCGCAGCCCATGGCCGAACCAGTCTTTCCATTACCGCCGTCTGCGGTCCCGGCGGCAGTGTCGGAACCCTGGATCGGCAACGGGTCGCCTGCGACGAATATTTCTCAGAAAACTGGGCGTTCCTGGCGCCCGTTACAGCGGCGGAGGGGCTGACCATTTTCGACCTCCGCGAGTGGCGGTTGCGCCCTGGCCGCTGGGAGCATTTGAGCCACGACATGCGCCGGCTGATTTCGTCCTACGACATTGTCGTTGTTGTCCCGGGCGGGGCGCCGGCGGAATTTCTGCCGGGTCTCGCCATGCCCGTGACGCCGCCGAGCTGACGGGGCGCGGCGGACGCGCTAAGAGCTTGGGACCCATGTCGCTCCGCCTCTTTGCCGCCCTGGCGCTGCCCGATGACGTCGCCGACGGGCTCATGGCGTTGATGAAAGGCGTGCCGGGCGCGAAATGGCGACCGCGCGACAATTTGCATCTGACGCTACGGTTTTTCGGAGAGGTCAGCGAACCTGTCGCCGACGAACTCGACGCGGCCTTGGACGAGATTGCCTCTGGCTTTGCCCCGTTCGAACTGAAGCTCAAAGCCGCTGGCGCGTTTGGCAAGGACGATCCGCACACGCTCTGGGCTGGCGTCGGGGAAAGCGCGGCGCTGAAAAAGCTCGCCGCCGATTGCGAACGCGCGGCGCGGCGCGTGGGCCTGAAGGCGGAAACGCGAAAGTTTTCACCCCATGTTACGCTGGCTTATGCCGGCGCGGCCGAACTGGCGCAGGTGCAGAGCTTCGTGCAACGCCACGGCTTGTTCGCGAGCCCCGCGTTCAGCATCGGCAGCGTCGGGCTCTATTCAAGCTGGGTGCGGAAATCCGCCCCGAGCCTTTACAGGCTTGAGGCGGAATATCCGTTTCTGGTTTAGGACACCGGCGCGGGCGCCGGTGTTTGCGGCGCTGGCGGGGCTGTATCCCGTATCATTGTCGCTGGCGGCGGGTTCGGACCCATGGCGCAACAGCGCACCTGAACTTCGAGCACGCGGCTGTTGAAACGGCACTCGCTGTCGTTGACCGAGCGCAGGATCGCCATGCCGCCCGCGCGGCTGGTGTAGCGTGTTTGCGTGCAGCCGGTGAGCGTGTAGCCGGGGTCGCAGGTTCCGGTTTGGGTGCGGTTCAGCGTCCGCGTCACGCAAGCGATGTTGCGCGCCATGGCCTGGTCGGCGGTGGATTGCGCGCGGTTGGCGACGCCAAACACCTCTGCGATGCGTGAACCGAGGCTGCTGCGGACTTCTTCGGTATCAGAATGCTGTTTGCAGATATCGGTGTCCGCCCGGCTTGCGTCGGCGCTGCACCATTCGGCGATGGTTTGATCTCCGGTGCGATTGGCGCAAGCGGTGGCGAGCAATGCCAAGGCCGCCGCAGCGAATAATGATGCGATGCGCATTCTGGCGCCTTCCTTATTGTTTGCTTGCCCCGCGCTACCGAAAACCCAAGCGCGTGGGCGGGTCAAGCCTTGATCGGACACCTAGTAGTTTAATTCCGTTCGCCTTTTGGGAGAGTAGGCAAGCCGGCGCGCCTGGCCGGGGTCGGTCGATCATCGCGCGCGGCTTGACCGCCACCCTGGCGTGCCTCACTTGCGCTGGCCGCTGAGGGGAGCCCGTCTTTGAACTTGCGCACGCCGAGCACCTGCACTTGCGCTGTCATGACGGCGTTCAACGCGCCGATCGAAACGCGACAGATGAAGCTGCCGGAGGTATTGCGGCCGGGCGAGATCTTGCTGAAAGTTGAGCTTGCCGGCATGTGCGGCACCGACGTGCATTTGCACAAGGGCCAGCTCAACGTGCCGCTGCCGTTGATCCTTGGTCATGAAACGGTTGGTCATGTCGCCGCCTTGGGCGATGGGGAGATGAGCGATTGGCTGGGCCAGCCGCTCACGCTTGGGGACCGCATTAGCTTCACAGTGGGCCGTGCGTGCGGAAGGTGCCGCTATTGCAGGGTTTATGAACTACCCAGCCGCTGCCCCAACCGAGTCGCCTACGGCGTCAATCTCAGTTGCGCAACGCCGCCGCACCTGCTCGGTGGCTACGCCCAGTATCACATGCTTAATCCGGGCGCGGCGGTGTTCAAGCTCGCAGATGATCTGCCGAGCGAAGCGCTGGTGGGCGCGGGCTGCGCGCTGGTGACCGCGATTCACGGTTTCGAGAAGTTGCAGATGCAAGCGGGGCAATCGGTGCTGATCCAAGGCGCCGGCCCGGTCGGCCTCGCGGCGCTGGCGCTGGCGAAGGAGGCGGGCGCGCGGCCTTTGATCGTGATCGGCGGCCCGCGCGAACGGCTTGAACGCTGCCGCCGCTTCGGCGCCGACCTGACCATCGACATTGCTGAAATTGCCAATCCCGCCGCGCGCCGACAGCTGGTGCTCGACGCCACGCACGGCCTCGGCGCCGATGTTGTCGTCGAATGTGTCGGCATTCCGAGCGCGGTTGCCGAGGGTTGGGACCTGGCGCGCGACGGGGGCAAGTATCTGGTGCTCGGCCATTATGGCGACGCCGGACCAACCTTGCTCAATCCTCATGTCATCACCCGCAAAGAACTGACCGTGCTCGGGGCATGGGGCAGCGAACCTCGGCACTGGGCGTTTGCGCTCGAATTCTTGCGCAAGCGGCGGGAGAATTACCCGTTTCATGAATTGATCACGCACCGCTTCGGCCTCGACCAGGTCAACGAAGCGCTGGCGGTCGTCGGAAATTGGCAGACCGGCAAGGCTGTGATTGTACCCAATCCCTAGGCGAGCGGCACATTCGGCTTTATGTGGATTGAGGGGACATTGAGGGAGTTCGGCATGATCCGGCGTTTAATGGCGGCGACCGCTCTATTGGCCCTGGCCGCATGCGCGGGCTCGTATGATTACGCCGATGATCCGCCCGCGCCGCCGCCTGAAACGAGAAACGTCGCGCCCGCGCCGATAGCGAGTCCGGCGCCTCTGCCGCAAGCGCTGCCGGCGCCAGTGGCGCCGCCCATCGCTGCTCCGGCGCCGTCGCCGATAACGAACGCGCCCAGACCCGCGCCCCAACTGACGCGCCCGCCGCCGCCACCGATTGTTGGCCCCAGCATGGCCGCGCCCGCCGTCGCCGCGCCGCCTGCGCCGCGCCCACCGCCGCCGAGCGGCGATATCGTCGTGCCGGGGCAAGTTGAGCGCCAAATCCTGCCGCCGACGGGCGATCCGCGCTCGGCGCAAGAACGCGCGCGTGACATCCGTGCTTGGGATTCATGCGTGATGCGTTTGCAGGGCGCGGCTGAAGGCGACCCGATGCGCCCGCAGCTCGACGCGCCCGAAGAAATTTGCCGCACCTCGCTCGGCATGACCAATCGCGATTCCGTGCCCGACAGCCGCGGGCCTTAATCCGCGCCCTCAAACAGTGCGTCCATGGCTTCGTCGCTCAGGCCAAAATGGTGGCCGATTTCGTGCACAAGCACGTGGGCGATCAAATCGCCCAAGCCGACATCGCCGCGCGCGATCCATTCGTCGAGGATCGGGCGGCGATAAAGGGACACCATCGGGCCGAGCCGAGGGGGATCGTTCAGGCTGGCCTGGGTGAGGTCCGTGCCGTGATAAAGCCCGGTGAGTTCGAACGGGTCTTCGATGCCGAACTCGGCCAGCACCTCCTCATCAGCGAAATCCTCAATGCGGAACACAAGCTCGCCGGCCAAAGCGCGAAACGCCGCCGGCAGCTCGGCCCACGCCTGTTGTGCGAAGCGTTCGAAATCGTCCAGTGAGGGTGGGGTCGAAGCAGCCATGTGGAGCCAACAAAATACTGAATTCACGGGAAAATCTACTGCCTCAAGAAGGCGTTGGCGACGCCGGCGTCCTGATTGGTGACGCTAGCGTCATTTTTCTTGGAGCTGCGGAATTCGCGTGTTATGGTGTGTTTCCATCGCCCTGGATTTGCGCTTTTTCGCGCGCCTTTGACACCGGAGACCGCCCGTGGCCGATTCCGCCTTTCCCGTCCGCCAGATCACCAAAGACGAAGTCTATGGCGCCGTGGCGCCGACCGATTTCGTGGCCATGCTGGAGATCGACCGCCATCTGAACCGGTCCTCCGCGTTCGATAAGATCATCTCGGCCACGCATGACCATTTCTGGGACCCGCTCGACACCAAATACATCGATTTCAACGAGCCCTTCGATCTCGAAAACGAAGAGCTGATGCCGGACTACATGGTTCCTGCGCTGAACACCGATTACGTCGCCAACCATTTCGCCGACCGCCCGAAAGAGCGCCTTGCCTTCAAGAGCCAGATCGGCCGCTGGATCATGAGCACGATCCTGCATGGCGAGCAGGGCGCGCTAAATCTTTCGGCTTCGCTCTGCCATGTGCTGCGCGACCCGGGTGCTCAGGAATACGCCGCCAACCAAACCCGCGAAGAGGGCCGCCACGTCACCGCCTTTGCCAAATACATTATTTCGCGCTGGGGCAGTCCGCTGCCGGCCAGCCCGGTTCTGACCGAGCTGTTGCAGGAAATCGTGCACGCGCCGGAAGTGTACAAGAAGATCGTCGGCATGCAGATGCTGGTCGAGGGGCTGGCCATGGGCGCCTTCGCTACGATTTACAAAGAATGGAACGATCCGCTCGCCAAGAAGCTGACGCAGCTGGTGATGACGGACGAAGCCTTCCACCACAAATTCGGAAAGATCTGGGCTGACCGCACGATTCCGAAACTCTCGGCCGAAGAGCACGAGATCGTCGAGAATTGGGCGGCGCATTGCTTCCAGACGCTGCTGTTCAATCTGGTCGCGCCGCACCAACTGAAGGGCGTCTATCACAGCTTCGGGCTTGATCCCGACAAGGTGATGGAAGAGTTCCAGCTGATCATGACCGATGAGCAACGCCGCGAGCAGATGAAG
>JANNFH010000202.1:0-6053 GCA_031379565.1 Alphaproteobacteria bacterium | reverse complement strand
TATTCCTCTCAGGCTACGCGCCGGAAAGCTTCTCCTCGCTGCTGGAGGAATATCCGGTGAGCTACATGAGCAAGCCGGTGACGATGGAGCAGCTCGTCAGCCGCGTGAAGGAATTGCTGGCGGCTTGAGGGTGTGGGCCTGCCCAGGGCTCAAATTACCGCATACATATGAGCTTCAGTGGGACGAACGCCACTCGTCGACTCGTCGCATTGCCGTTGAGAGCCTCTACAAATGTAGTACGCTACAAATGTAGAGTGCGAGGCGATAATGTTGGACGAGCTGCCCCGCCGGGAGCGGGAAATTCTGGAAATCGTCTGCCAGCAAGGCGAGGCGAGCGTCGCACAGATACGGGAGGCGATGTCTGACGCGCCGAGCGACTCGGCGGTACGCACCTGGCTGTCGCGGCTTGAAGCGCGCGGCGTGCTCAAGCGCCGCGAGACTGAGCAGGCTTGTGCGTACAGCAGCGTTCAGCGGCCCGACGCGATCCGCAAAGAGGTCCTGCGCCGAATGGTGGACGGATTTTTTGGCGGCTCTGGCGTGAGCGCGGTAACCGCGCTGCTCGGTCAGACCAAAGCGCTGAGTTCCGAGGACATCGCTGCGCTTCAAGAAGCGATCGAAATCGCCAAAAGGCGGCGCAAATGAGTCTGTCCTTCTTAGTGCTGTTGGCGGTGAAATCGACTGCCGTACTTGCGGCCGCACTTCTCGTTGTAGCGATGTTTCGCGGCCGCCCCGCGGCGGACAAGGCCGCAATCCTGCGCTGCGCGCTGTTCGCATTGTTGTTCTTGCCTGTTTTTGACGCTGTGTTGCCAGCGCTGCCGGTGGAGATCGCCGTCCTCCAACCCGTGTCGTCCGGCATTGAACCTGAAGTCTCGGCGGGAAGCGGGCATGTGTTCAATTGGGTCTGGAGCGTCGCGGCGATTTACGCCGCTGGTGTTGTGGTTGGCCTTGTGCGGTTCATGCGTGACATCGCGGTGCTGAACCATTGGATTTCGCAAGCTATGCCTGCCACATCCCCCGCGTGGCGGCGCGCTTGCGCCGAGGCGAATTTGCCCGCTTTACGCCTGCTTGTGTCGCAACGGGTGGATGCGCCAATCAGCTTTGGCTGGTTCAAGCCCGTCATCTTGATCGACCGTTTCAGCGCGGCGCGGGACGATGTCGCCCGTCCGATCCTCGCCCACGAACTGGCTCACATCGCGCGCCGCGACTGGCTGTTGCAGATGATATCGACAGTGGCTGTGATCCTATTTTGGTTCAATCCGCTGGCGTGGGTTGCCAAACGCGCGGCCGATTATTTCGCGGAGGAAGCGGTTGATCAGATCGTACTCAGTCAGGTGAGCGCGACGAATTATGCGCAGGTCCTGCTTGAGTGCGCGAAGCCGCGGCGGGTTGTAAGCGCGGCAACAGGCGTCGCCGCAAGGGGCGCTCCACTCAAGCGGCGGATGCATCTTATCCTCAACGGCGCCTTGATCTCCAGGCCAAGGATGCAGCCGGTCGTAATCGCCACCGTGTCGATGCTGTCGGTTGCGGCGCTGGCGGCGGCGCAGGTGGTCGCGCCGCCCGTGGCGAATGCTGCCGCTGTACGGATCATGCCTGCTGTGACGCCCGCTGCGTTTGAGGCGGAGGAAATTGTCCAATCGGTTGCGGCGACCTCCCTTCACGCCGCTGCGGCAGCGCCTTTGGTTGGCGCGGCGCCAACGCCGGCCTTGTTCGAAGCACCGCAATCGTTTGCGGAGACCGCTCTCTCGCCAGCGCAGTTCACATCAGCGCCGGTCGAAGCGCCGGCCGAAACCAACACGCTACCCCTGACAGCCGAAGAGCGCCAACGTGAACGCTGGATGGCGAACATGGAACAGCACGATCAGCGCAACAACAGTCGCGCGGAAAACCTTAAACGTCAGGAGCGTGCGCTCGCTAACCGGGTTTGGGCTCTGGAGCAAATACAGCAGCCACGCAGCGCGAATTAAAGGATGTCCATGATGATCTCGCAGATGACACGGCGCCATCTTCTTGGCGCCTCAGCCGGTCTCCTGACTATTTCTGAGGGGCACGCCGCCACCACGAACTTGCTCGATGAAGTTCGCGCGGGCACTGCCGTTCCTGGCATGGCGGCGCTTACCTTCCACAATTTCCGCGCTGGTCGCGTCATGGTCTCGGGTGTGCGCAGGCTAGGCTCGCCTGATCCGATCAGGCGCAGCGATCGTTGGCAAGTTGGCTCTGACGGCAAGGCGATGACCGCGACGCTGATTGCGCGGCTATGCGCGCAGGGCGTGCTGTCGTGGCAGGAGCCGCTGGTGCGCATGTTGCCCGATTTCGCGTCGACCATGCACCCGTCGTATCGAGATGTGACCTTGCCGGATCTGCTCTCGCACCGGTCTGGTCTCCCTCGATTTGCTCGGAATATGGATTTCTTGATCACCTTCGTGGATGACCCGGCGCCGTATTCGGCGCAACGCAGACGCTACATCGAAGCGGCGTTGGCCGAGCCGCCGGTGGGCGAGAAGCGGGCAAGCCCGAATTATTCGAACTCTGGTTGCATCGTTGCAGCGGGCATAGCCGAACGCGCCACCGGTGCAGAGTATGAGGCGTTGATGCACACGCTCGTTTTCGAGCCGTTGCGCATGCGCAGTGTGACACGTGAGCCCATCAGTGGTCCCAACGAGGCCGTGGGCCACGTCGATGGTCGCATCGCAGATCAGCGCCTTGATTTCGAGCCGCGTGCATTTTCCCCGTCTTCTGGGGTTCGCTTGTCGTTGGCGGATTGGGGCGCATTTTGCCTCGACCAGATGCGCGGATCTCAGGGCTTAGGGCGGCTGATGCACGGCGACTTTTATCGTTTCATGCAAACGCCGCAGGGAGAGACCTCGTGCGCGCTTGGATGGATGACCCAAGCAAGTGCGCATGGCCGGCACGGGCCGGCAATTTCTCATTCCGGATCGGACGGCAATTGGATGGCGGAGGCGTTGCTCTTCCCGCACATCGGCGACGGAGTGTTGGTGGTGACCAACGCTGCTTATAGCATGGGTGGTGACGCGGTCGCGGAGGCGGCGGTCCGCCGACTTGCGGAGACGCTGTCCTCACCTGCGGAGTCCTAGGCGGTGCTTGGACGGCCGGTTCGCGCTACGCGTGCGGAAAGGCGGGTGAGGAGCTGAAGCGCGCGTACTTCCACACGCTTCCGCGTGTGTTAGGCGTGGTTCGTGCGCCGCCGTCTCACCCGCTCGCTCGCCAAGATCACGAGCTTCTCGCTCGGCGGATACACGACCACGCCGCCATCGGCGCCGGTGACGAGCACGGCGTCGGAGAGGGTTTGGTTCATGGGGGCGGCGGGGCGGGAGAGGGCGGCGGTTTTTACGCAGAAACTGTTCGCGCCCTCCAGTGTGGCTGGAAGTTCGCCCCGGCGCGGGGGCAAAGCGGCTGATAACCAGCTCATGAGGCGGCTCCTGCTCGCCCGGTCCCATGCGAAGCTTAGGCCAAAGCTGGGGCGCCCGAAAGGATCGTGGACAGGGAAAAAGTTCTGCTTGTGTTCCGGAACAAAAGTGGTACAAGTGCGTCCGCTGGGTCCACGGGCTGTTCCGGGACAGGGACTCGCCTACACACGAGGGAGCGCACAATGGCCGCCTTGAAGCTTGTTGAAAAAGAGATGGAAACCGACAAGCAAAAGGCGCTCGCCGCGGCCCTCAGCCAGATCGACAAGGCCTTCGGCAAAGGCTCGGTCATGCGCATGGGTGAAAAGCCCATGGTCGAGATCGAGGCCATTTCCACCGGCTCCTTAGGATTGGATATCGCCCTCGGCATTGGCGGCCTGCCCAAGGGCCGCATCGTTGAAATCTACGGCCCGGAGAGTTCGGGCAAGACCACCTTGGCGCTGCACGTCATCGCCGAGGCGCAAAAGAGCGGCGGCGTCTGCGCTTTCGTCGACGCTGAACACGCCATGGACCCGATCTATGCGCGCAAATTGGGCGTTGACCTGGACGATCTGCTGATCTCGCAACCCGACACTGGCGAGCAGGCTTTGGAAATCACCGACACGCTTGTGCGCTCTGGCGCCATCGATGTGCTGGTGATCGACTCGGTCGCGGCGCTGACGCCGCGCGCGGAAATCGAAGGCGAGATGGGCGATAGCCTGCCTGGCCTGCAAGCGCGACTGATGAGCCAGGCGCTCAGGAAGCTAACGGCATCGATTTCGAAATCCAACACGCTGGTGATCTTCATCAACCAGATCCGGATGAAGATCGGCGTCATGTACGGCAATCCGGAAACCACGACCGGCGGCAACGCGTTGAAGTTCTACGCCTCCGTACGGTTGGATATCCGTCGCACCGGCCAGATTAAGGAACGCGACGAAGTGATCGGTTCGGAAACCCGGGTTAAAGTGGTGAAAAACAAGGTGGCGCCGCCGTTCAAGCAGGTCGAATTCGACATCATCTTTGGCGAAGGCATTTCCAAAACCGGGGAATTGGTTGAGCTCGGCGTGAAGGCCGGCGTGGTCGATAAATCCGGCGCTTGGTATGCCTATGGCGGCCAGAAGATCGGCCAAGGCAAGGAAGCCGCACGCCGGTTCCTGAAGGAGCACCGCGAAGTCGCCATCGCCATCGAGGACGCGGTGCGCCAGAAGGCTGGCTTGGTCGCCGACGCGATGTATGCGCCCCCAAGCGCCGATGAATCGAAGGACGCCGCGGAAGGCGAATAGGAATTCGGCGGCGTTTTAGGCGCGCCGCTGATCGCCGGCTGGTTCGGGGATGTTGCCGATCCCGACCCCATGCCCTGGCCCGTCTCCGGCCGGCCGGCGAGTTTGCGATAGGAGCTTGGCGATGGAAGCGCGCGTTTCGCTGATTACGCTGGGCGTCAGCGATTTGGCGCGAGCGCGCGGCTTCTATGAAGGGTTGGGGTTTCGGGCGTCGTCGGCTAGCCAGGGCGACATTGTGTTTTTCCAGGCTGGCGCGCTCGGGCTGGCGCTCTATCCGTTCGCCGCCTTGGCGGAGGACGCGACGGTGACGGCGGAGGGTGCGGGTTTCCGCGGCCTCAGTTTGTCCCACAACGTGCGGAGCAAGGAAGAAGTAGGCGTCGTTCTGGCGGAGGCTGCCGCCGCAGGCGGGCGGATCGTAAAGCCGGCGCAGGATGTGTTCTGGGGCGGGCATTCGGGTTATTTCGCCGATCCTGACGGCCATCTGTGGGAGGTGGCGTGGAACCCGTTTTTGCCGTTGGGTGAAGACGGCGCAGTGCAATTGCCGATTTGAGATCGGCAGCCGCTTGGCGCTCGCCGCGGCGCTTTCTATACCAAGCCCAGCGTTTGATTTGATTGGTTGGGCACACATGGCGAGCGTCAACGATATCCGCCGGCAATTCTTGGATTTTTTCCGCGCGCGCGGGCACGAAACGCCAGCGTCCTCGCCGTTGGTTCCGCAGGACGACCCGTCGTTGCTGTTCGTCAATGCCGGCATGGTGCAGTTCAAGAATTACTTCACTGGCGCGGCGAAGGCGCCTTACCCGCGCGCGGCCACCAGCCAAAAATGCGTGCGCGCCGGAGGCAAGCACAACGACCTCGATAATGTCGGCTACACCGCCCGTCACCACACCTTTTTTGAAATGCTCGGAAATTTCTCCTTCGGGGACTATTTCAAGCCGGAGGCGATCGATGCTGCTTGGGCGCTGCTGACCAAGGAATACGGGCTTCCCAAAGAGAAGCTTATGGTCACCATCTACCACGACGACGATGAGGCGGCGGCGCTGTGGAAGAAGATCGCGGGGCTACCGGACGCGAAGATCATTCGCATCGCCACGAGCGATAATTTTTGGTCGATGGGTGACACCGGCCCGTGCGGGCCATGCTCGGAAATCTTCTACGATCACGGCCCATCGATCTCCGGAGGCCCGCCTGGCTCGGCTGAGCAGGACGGCGATCGGTTCATTGAGATTTGGAATCTCGTCTTCATGCAATTCGAGCAATTCGCCGATGGGCGGCGGACAAGCTTGCCCAAACCGTCGATCGATACCGGCATGGGGCTCGAGCGCATCGCCGCGGTATTGCAAGGCGTGCACTCGAATTACGAGATCGA
>JANNFH010000181.1:0-2871 GCA_031379565.1 Alphaproteobacteria bacterium | reverse complement strand
TCACGAAGCCGGTTTGCGCGCTGCGCTCGCCAAAGGCCTGAAGGCGTATGCGGAGCTGAAGGGGGACCGCAAGGCCAATTTGATCACGCCGGAAGATACGATGAATACGGCGGCGGCTCTGGTCTCGGTGTTCATCCGCGACCCGCAATTCGAAGGCCAAACCAAAGGCCGGCTTGTTTCAACCGAGGCGGCGAAAATCGTCGAACAAGCGGTGCGCGATCCGTTCGATCATTGGCTCGCCGCGCGTCCTGCCGATGCGCAGCGTCTGCTCGAATGGGTGATTGGTCAGGCCGAGGACCGCGTGCGGCGGCGCAAGGAAAAGGAAGTTTCGCGCCAGAGCGCCACGCGTAAATTGCGCCTGCCCGGCAAGCTCGCCGATTGTTCGCGTTCCGACGCCAAGGGCACGGAGATTTTCCTGGTCGAAGGCGACAGCGCCGGTGGCAGCGCCAAGCAAGCGCGCAACCGCGAAACCCAAGCGATCCTGCCGCTGCGGGGCAAAATCCTCAACGTCGCCTCGGCAACCGGCGAGAAGATGGCCGGCAATCAGGAACTCTCTGATCTGGCGCTGGCGCTCGGCGTGAAAATGGGCGCGAAATTCTCCGCCGACGATCTGCGCTATGAGCGCGTCATCATCATGACCGACGCCGACGTCGACGGCGCCCACATCGCCTCGCTGCTGATCACGTATTTCCACAAGCAAATGCCGGGTCTGATCAAAGGCGGGCGCCTGTACCTCGCCATGCCGCCGCTCTACCGGATCACCGCCGGCAAGGAGAGCATCTACGCGAAAGACGACGTGCATAAGACGCAATTGCTGGAGACGACGTTCAAAAACCGCAAGGTCGAAATCTCCCGTTTCAAAGGCCTCGGCGAAATGATGCCCGCGGACTTGAAGCAAACCACAATGAACCCCGCCACCCGCACGCTCGCGCGCGTGGTGCTGACCGATGAAGGGGCGCTGGATTTTGAAGGCCTAGTCGAAACGCTGATGGGGAAGAAGGCCGAGCTGCGCTTCAACTACATCCAGCAGAACGCGAAGTTCGTAGAGGATGTTGATGTTTGAGCCTGGACCGCCGACGCCCTCGCCGGCGGTGCGTGCAAACTCAAGTGGTCGGTGTGGGTTGAAGCGATCTGCCGGCGAGGGCGCCGGCGGCCCAGGCGAGCCACCGACGAAAGCGCGCCTGGTTTTGGGATTTTGATCGAAACGCTGATGGGGAAAGAAGCGGCGCTGCGTTTAACCGCCGCAATCTGGGCGCTCATCGCATTTCCCTTGTCGCTGCGG
This sequence comes from Alphaproteobacteria bacterium, assembly GCA_031379565.1. Taxonomy (GTDB): domain Bacteria; phylum Pseudomonadota; class Alphaproteobacteria; order Caulobacterales; family Aquidulcibacteraceae; genus Vitreimonas. The sequence goes on along the minus strand of JANNFH010000181.1, from coordinate 1,589 downwards.
TTACCCGTGTTCAGTTTCGACCAAAATCATTTCGCCTACCGAGGTTTGAGTGGACCGCAGGACATTTCTGTTCAACGCCTCAGCGCTCGGGCTCTCAAGTGCTTGCACAACAGCCCCAGAGTTCAATTCCGTCAACGAACCATACTGTCGGCCAAGTGCGCTCGTTGTCGCTAATGTTCTCGCCTGGGACGGCGAGACATTTGTTGAGGACGCAGAAATCATTGTTAGCGAGGGCCGAATCGAGGGCCTCACGCGGGCGGGCCGGTCGCATCGACCCCGCGGGGCGCGCGTGATCGACGGGAGCGGCGCAACCCTGCTCCCCGGCCTGATTGACACGCACACGCATTTTTTCGACCTCGGAGCGGCGCTGCCTGTGGACAGCGTGCGCCAGGCAGCCGAGCGCGCTTTCCCCGCGACGGGGCCGGCAACGCTTGCGTCTGGCGTCACCACCGCTCGCGTGCATTTCTTCGACAGCGAGTTCGGCCCCGCCCTTGCGCGAGCGGCGGAGGCCAATTGCCTGGCGGCGCCGCGTCTCAAATTGGGCGGTCCGGCTCTACTTGGAGGCGCAGCCACGCTCAATGCCCGCTCAGTGCGAGGCGTGGCCAGCGTTGAAGATGCAATCGCCAAGGTGCGCCAATCGCGCGCGACAGGAGCGACTTGGCTCAGCCTGATGGAGGTTCAGAAGTTCTCCGGCTGAGCTAGAGGCGATCGTTGGAGAAGCGCGCGCCTCCGGCATGCGACTTATGGTGGGCGCCGCGTCGCAGCAGGAGTTGGACTTGGGCATCGAAGCCGGTGCGGGCACAATCGATGATGGCCTTGGCGAAATCGCTTATGATCTCTCCGACATGCGCCGCTACGAAAGGGTCACGTTTTCACTTCCGCTTGGCTATTATCGAAATCTGGCCGCCATGCGCGCGAGCCCCACCCGGATCGAAGATCCGCGCCCGTTGCGCTTTATGACGCCGGAAACCGCCGAAGCAGTGCGCGTGAGCCTGCGGCGCCAATTCGCGCAAGAACCCGCGACGCTCCGCGAACTGCAGTATGGTGCGCTCGTCGCGAATTTCGCCGCGCTCCACGGCGCTGGCGCCAGAATTGTCATCGCCTCCGATTCCGGTTCGCAGGGCCAATTCCACACTGACGCAATCTGGAACGAAATGGGGGCGTGGCACGCCGCCGGGGTTTCCATCGCCGACACGCTGCGTGCAGCCACTTCAATTCCCGCGGCGCTGCTAGGGGAGCCCGATATCGGCCGCCTGGTGCGCGGCGCGCGCGCCGATCTTGTTCTTTATCTAGGCGACATTCGCGACGGCGCGTTCGATGCAGCACGGGTCGTCACCGTGGTGAAAGCAGGCAACATCCTAATCGAGCGCGGCCTCCTCACCACGGCCGCCTTGAGACCAGACCCGTCGATCTGGGCGCTCCAAGATTGACGGCCCTCGCGCCGCGGTTGTCACGCCTGTCTTGCTGGTTGAGCAAGACAGTGTTGAGGTGAGGAGGCCTCTTTCGGGCTTTCTCGGCGAGCCAGAGCGTGCAGACCGGCGCGCGCTTCAATGTGGATGATCTGCGCTATGAGCGCGTCATCATCATGA
>JANNFH010000139.1:0-9059 GCA_031379565.1 Alphaproteobacteria bacterium | reverse complement strand
CGGCGTTATCCATGGTCGCGTCGAAGATCCGGTGGATGACGAATTTGGGCGCGGTGAAATCGCCGAGCGCGAATTCCGGCGGCGGCGATGGCTCGGCGGCAACGCGGGCGTCGGAGGAAACGAAAACCAGCACGATGCCATTGGCTTCGTGGGTGGGGAAATGGCGCACGCGGATGCGGCTGGCCTCATAGGGTTGGCCTTCGACCAGAGACGGGATCAGCTTGCACACGCCGTCTTGCGTGCCGAAGCGCCAGCCGTGGTACGGGCACTCCACCGTCTCCACGCCATGGTTGGCGACGATGTGGCCCGCCGACAGCGGCACGGCGCGGTGCGGGCAAATATCGCGCAGCGCGAACGCGCGTCCCTCGCCGTCGCGGCCAAGCAGCACCGGCTCGCCCAAAATTTCGCGGCGAAACATCCCGCCGCGCTTAAGCTCGCGCGAGGTTGCGGCAAAATACCAGAGGTCTCGAAGCAGATCGCTCATGCCAGCGCGAGATACAGGATTACGTCGGCGGCACAAAGGGTGACGCCGCCGCACCCGAGGCAGTGTTTGGACCGCGCGTCTTCAGACGGGCAATGGACGCGAGGCAAGAGCGGGCCTGAAGGCCCGCGGTCCAATATATCAGCGTGCGACAATAGTGACGCGGAAGCTGCGCGCGGGCGGCTCACCCGATTCCCACGGGCGGCGCATTTCCAGCACCACTTCGCCCGAGCCGGGCGCGGTCGCGGCGAACATCGGCACCTGCCAATGATTGCCGCCGGCATATCCTGGCTGGCTTTGCGCGGCGATGGTGGGGCCGCCAGCTTCGCCGGCGCGGGTGAGGAAGGCCGGCAACTGGGCCGGCGCCCATTGATAGCCGGCCGTCGGCACGCCGACGAGTTCAACCGCGAAGCGCTCGTTCACGGCAACCGAAACACTTTGGCCGTTTTGGGTTTCGTTGATGCGCACGGCGACGTCGCTGGGCGTTGGCGCGGGTAGCGCGCCATTGTTGGCGGCTGACGGCGCGTCAGACACCGGCGCCTCTTGCGGCGCGCAGGCGACGGCGAGGAGAGCAATCGAGAACAAAATAGCGCGCACTGTGACGCTCCTTACTCATGCACCATCATTGCATCGCGCCTGCTTCCATGAGGCCGATGTAGAAGCGGATCATGCGTTCGTAGTTTTCAATCGATAGGTGTTCGTTGACGCCGTGTATGCCTTCCAGGTCGCCTTCCGTCAGCAGGATCGGCTGGAACCGGTACACATTTTCCGCCACCTCGGAATAGAGTCTGGAATCCGTGCCCCCGACCACCAGCCCCGGCGCCACTGGCGCATCTGGCTGACTGGCGTGCGCCAGCGCCGCAATTAGCGCGTAGCTGGAAGTATCAACCCGCGACACCGGGCTCGCCTCAAGCGGGGGCTCGTCCCAATCGACACTAACCCCGTCCATGCCTGCGGTCGCGCGACGGGCGCGAGCTAAGAGATCGCTTACCGTGTCGCGCGGATGGATGCGCAGATTGATGCGCGCGACGGCTTCCGCCGGCAGCACGTTCGGGCGCACGCCGCCTGCGATCATCGTCGGCGCCACGGTCGTGCCGAGCAGCGCCAGCGCGGTGGGCTGGTTGGCCAGCCGCGCGCGCAGGAGCGGCGCGAACAGCCACTCGTTCGACAGCGCGACCCGGTTGGTGAGCGACAATTCCGGCGCCAGCGCGCGCATCATATCCAGCGCGGGGCCCCCGCCAAGGCTGCGGTCGATCGGCATTTCGTGGATGGCGGTGATGGCGCGTGCAAGCCGTGACACAGCCGTTTCCGGCGGCGGGATCGAAGAATGGCCAGGCTGGCCGATGGCGGTGACGCGCAGCGTGCCGAAGCCTTTTTCAGAGATGCCGATCAGGGAGGCCGGCCCGCCGGTGAGCGGATGGTTGGCGATGGTGGCGAGGCCTTCGTCAAGCACGAACCAAGCGCGCACGCCGCGCTCGTGCAGCAGCGCGGCGATGCGCGCAGCCCCGGCGGTCCCGCCGATTTCCTCGTCGTGGCCGACGGCAAACAGGATGGTCCGCGTTGGGCGCCGGCCAGCGGCGGCGAGCGTTTCGGCGGCTTCGAGGATGGCCACCAGCGAAGCCTTGTCGTCGATCGAGCCGCGGCCCCAGATCGCATCCTCCTGGATGATCCCGCCGAATGGATCGATGCGCCAATTGGCGCGGGTGTCGTCCGGAACCGGCACGGTATCCTGGTGCGCCAGCAACAGGATCGGCGGCTGCGCCGGATCGCTGCCTTCCCAGGTGTAGAGCAGCGACAATCCGCCGACGGTTTCCAAACGCGCAGCGGCGTGGAAGGCCGGAAACGTGTGCGCCATCCAGCCGTGGAAATTTTCGAATTGAGTTCGATCGTCGGTTTCTTCCAGCAGCGACACGGTGCGAAAGCGGATCGCTTCGCCCAGGCGCATGGAAGCGGCGCTGGCATCGACCTCATAGCGGCTGAGATCGGGGATCGTCACCTCGGCGGGCGGCGGCGGGGCAGTGAAACTCCAGGCGCGATACCCGACAAAGCCCGCCATCACGGCGAGCACGAGCGCCAAGCCGGTGAAAATGAGACGCACCATCCCTCCCCCTTCGGCGCTTCAGCGCCGTTTTGCGGCGATATTAGCGCGTTTCCGAGCTTGGGGGTCAAGATTTAGCCGAACGGGCCGCCGCGCCAGGTGGGCAGGGGCGCGTCCCCGACAGCAATTTCGACCGCCGCGCGCGCGAGCAGGCGGGTGGAATCGAGCGTCGGCAGCGGCGAAATCTCCGGCGTCACCAGCAGCGGGATTTCGGTGCAGGAGAGCGCTACGGCGTCGCAGCCGGCGCGTTTCAAGTCTTCGATGATGCGCACATATTCGGCGCGCGCGGGCGCGCTGATCACGCCCTGGCACAATTCATCGAAAATGATGTCATCGACGATTTTGCGGTCCTGCGCCGACGGCGTTTTCAGGTCGATCCCGGCGCGGGCGAAGGCGGCGGGATAGACCGGCCCGCTCATGGTCCAACGCGTGCCGAGCAGGCCGACGCAGGCGCGGCCATCGGCCTTGGCGTGCTGCGCCACGATCTCGGCGATGTGCAGCCCGGGCAGCGGCAGCGGCGCGCCGGGCGCTTCAAAGGCGATATGCGCGGTGTTGTCGGGGCAAACGAAGAAGGCGCAGCCTGCGTCGGCAAGGCGCTGGGCCGTGTGGGCCAGATGCGCTTTCACGGCGGCGAGATCGCCTTTGTCGTAAGCCTCAAGCGTCGGCGCCATGGGCTGGATCGAGAGCGTGATCTCGGGGTGATTGTGCTCGCCCATGCGCCGCGCGCTTTCGCGGATCATTTCGAGATAGCAAAGCGCCGCGCCGTCGGCGGAATGGGCGAGAATGCCGATATGATGCATGATATGGTTCTAAGGCGTTGCAGCGTCGAGCCGGCCAAGGACTTCCGTTCCATCAAACCGTGAAGAGTTCAGTGTGACCGAAGCCTTCTGTGTAATCGAGCATCGACACCACCTCCGCGTCAATGCGGAACATCGCCATCTCGGCTTTCTGCATAGTCTTGGCGAATTCGGCGATCTGCGGAAATTTACCGAACATGATCGCGCCAACTTTGGCGAGCTCGGCGGGATCGTTGAGCCGGCGGGCGCGCCCGCCAATCGAGACGCCTTTGATCTCGTTCCAGCTTGTATAGGGATCGGTGATGGCGATGGAGACGCCGTCGTCGCGGGCGATGTTTTTGGCTTTCTGCGATTGCGACCAGGTGCCGAAATAGATGGCGAGGCCGTCGTTGACGAAACTGACCGTGGTGGCCTGCAGATAACCATCCTCGCGATTGGTGGCGATGGTGAGGTCGCTGGCGGCGTCGAGGATGGCGACGGTCTGGGTGCGTTGACCTGGAGTGAGCATGGCGATCTCCTCAGCCCGTGGGTTGAGGGGCCGATCAGAGAACGCCTTGAGCCCGCTCAAGCGCCCTCGCAAAAGCGGCCGAAGCCGGCTAATTTGCCTGTTGTGGAGAAAACATGAGCGAACAACGCCTTTTCATCAGCCACGCCAACGAAGACGGGGCGGTCGCGAGCCGCATCGTCGCGTACCTCGAAGCGCAAGGCGTGCGGTGCTGGATTTCCTCGCGCGATATTCCGCCCCAAGCGATCTACGCCGACGCCATCACGGCGGCGATGCAGGAATGCTCGGCCTGCGCGGTGATCGTCAGCGCGCCGTCGAACGCATCGAAGGCGGTGAAGCGCGAGTTGGAGCTGGCGAGCCATTACGACCGCCCGTTCATTCCGATCCGCATCGACGACACCGAGCCCGCTGCGGGCGTCAATTATTATCTGCGCAACACCCAATGGCTCGATTACAAGCGCGATGGCGAGCGCGCGCTCGATCGGATCGCGGCGCAGATGAGCGGTGCGCCGGCGGCGCCATCGTCACGCCCCACGCCGCCGCGGCCTTCGGGACGCTTTCCGCTGGTTCCTGTGCTCGCGGTCGCCGCGCTGGCGGTGCTCGGCGTGGGCGGTTGGTTTGTCACAACCAAATTGCTCCCCACGGCGAATGACCGCGCCGTCTCGGCTGAAACGCTCGCGCCGCTGCTGGGCTCGTACCATTGGCAAGGCGTGGCTTGCGGCGACGGACCGACAGTGGCGCTGGAAGGCGAACAACTTGTGTTCACGATGCCGAACACGCCGACCTTCCGGCACGAACTCGTGAGCACACAAACCGGCGGCGATGGCGCGCTTGATGTGCGAACACGCGTGCTCGAGCCGGCGGGACATGCCGGCGAAACCTACGCGCTGGCGCTGAGCGCGGATGCGGCGCAGCTTCGCGTCAACGAAGAAGCTTGGGACAGATGCGATGGCGGGGCGGCTGATCAAAGCGCCGCAAACGCGCCAACGGTGGCGGCCTTGAACGGCAGCACATGGTGGGGCGCGTGGGGCGACGACAACGCGCAGATGGGCTGGCAATTGCGCGCGGACGGAACCGCCTGCTTCCTGTTTCATCACGGCCAGACCAGCGACACGTGCGACCGCACCTGGCGCTTGGATGGATCAACGCTGACGGTGGAAAGCGTGCCGGAAATTTGGACGGGCGAGATTGTCGGCAATGTTTACTCGGGCACGTTCGGCCTGAAAGCCGATCCCGCGCAGCGCACGACGTTTGAGTTTACGCGGGATTAGCTTGCTTTTGGACCGCCGGCGCCTCGCCGGCCTGCGCTCAAGTTTGCAAGTTGGAGCGCGCTTCTAGCGCGCATGCGGGTTTGGCGGCCCGCGCTCATTATCTTTCGACGCTGGCGTGAGCCGGCGAGGGGCCGGCGGTCCATAACAAGGCTCAGCCGGCGGAGGAGCTTTCCAGCACATCCTCGAACGTCCGCAATCCACTTCGCTGCGCGTTCACCAGCACGGCCATGTTTCCCGGCGCGTGTTTGTTATCGAGCATTTTTTCATGGGCGTCGGGGATTTTTTCCCAGGGGAAGACTTCCGACATCGCCGGGTCGATGCGGCGGTCGATGACGAGTTGGTTGGCTTGGGATGCGTGGTAGAGGTGGGCGAAGTGTGAGCCTTGGATGCGTTTTTGCCGCATCCACAAGAAGCGCGCGTCCATGGTGAGATTATAGCCGGTCGTGCCGGCGCAGATCACCACCATGCCGCCGCGCTTGCACACCAACACCGAGACCGGAAACGTGGCTTCGCCCGGATGCTCAAACACGATATCGACATCCTTGCCACCGGTTATTTCCCAAATGGCTTTGCCGAACTTGCGCGATTCTTTCATGTAGTCGCCGAATTCCGGCCCGTTCACTTTCGGCAGTTGACCCCAGCATTTGAAATCGTTGCGATTGAGCACCGCCTTCGCGCCCATCGACAGCACGAAATCCTTCTTGTCTTCGCTCGAGACGACGCCAATCGCGTGCGCGCCGCTGACGGCGCAAAGCTGGGTGGCGAACACACCGAGCCCGCCGGATGCCCCCCACACCAAAACGTTCTGACCGGGCCGCAGGACATTTGGGCGCCAACCGAACAGCATGCGGTACGCCGTCGCCAGCGTCAGTGTGTAACAAGCGCTCTCTTCCCAGGTGAGGTGCTTGGGCCGGTGCATGAGCTGGCGCGCCTGCACTTTGCAGAACTGGGCGAACGAACCGTCGGTGGTTTCGTAGCCCCAGATTTTCTGGCTGGGCGAAAACATCGGGTCGCCGCCATTGCATTCTTCGTCGTCGCCGTCGTCCTGATTGCAATGGATGACGACCTCGTCGCCCGGCTTCCACCGCTTCACCTTCGCGCCCACCGCCCAGACGATGCCCGCCGCATCCGAGCCCGCGACATGGTAGGGCTGCTTGTGGACGTCGAGCGGCGAGAGCGGCTCACCGAGGGCCGCCCACACGCCGTTGTAATTCACGCCCGCCGCCATCACGAGCACCAGCGCTTCGTCCTCGCCGACGTGCGGCGTCGCCACCTGTTCGAGCTGCATCGCTTGACTGGGCCGGCCGTGTCGCTCCTTGCGGATCGCCCACGCCCACATCTTTTCAGGGACGTGAAATTGGGGAGGTATCTCGCCAATGGCGTATAGGTCTTTCACTGGCTTTAGGTTCGCCTGCGCCATGGCCCTACCCTTGCTATGTTGCAGCGCACAATGGAGCGAAGGGGCAGGGAGCGTCAATGGGCTGGTAGGCGCCGGCAAACCGGACGGTCGTGGGATTTCACCGGGGGCGAGGTGACCGCAGCCTTAGACGTATCGCGCAGCATTGCGCGCGCCCTAGCTGAATACCAACTGATAATTGAAGCTGATACTTATGCGCGGGGCGTCTGACAGATTGGGGCCGACGCTGTGATGAAGCCAGCTCGGGAAAATCAGCATGGCGCCTGGCGGGGGCTGATACGAGACTTGGCGTACGGTCCAGGGAACATATTCGGCCACCGGGGCCGCCGCCATTTGAGCCGCCGGGCGCGGGTCCAGAAAATGGATCGCGCCAGACTCCTTTGTGGTGCTGACGTAATAGACGCCGCTCAAAAATGCATTCGGATGGCAGTGCGCAGCGCCGCTCGCATGCCTGCCGTTCACCAGCGCCCAGCACGTGCTGAGTTCGAGCCGCGCCTGGCGGTCATCTACCCTGTAGGCGCTCACAACCTCGGCAATCTTTGTTTCCACCGCCGACACAAAGGTGCGCATTTCGGGGCTGCGGTGCAGATGATTGGCGCTGTGCCAGCCCAACAAAGTGGAACGGCCCTTTAGGCCGACGGGATCGCGCTCCTGTTCGTCCTGGATGAAGCTCGCAAGCTCGCCATTTAGCGCCTCGAAGCCTTCGAGCTGAAAGCGCCAGATCGAAGTCGGGAAGCACTCGATGCGCGAGCCGGTTTCACCCGCTATTGTGTTCCGTTCCAAACCGTGTGCGGCTTCGTTGTTCAGACTCATGGACGCCCCACTTTCGGCCGCGCTTTTCCGACAGAACGCGGCGGCTGTCACGCGTTAAGGCCCGGGCGCATCTCCCGGCGAACGCGCGATCGAACAGAGCATTTCGCCGCGCGCCCGTTGCTGCGCTCGAGGCCGCCGAATCGGTGCGGCTATTGCGCCGCAACATAATGCTTGCCCATCCCGCGCGGCGCGTGGTTCCTTGCTCGCCAATGGCCACGCCTCCGTTCCAGCACGAACCCGATCCGCCTTGGATATTTCGCACCTATTCTGGGCATTCGACGCCGGCTGAGTCCAACAAGCTCTATAAGTCCAACCTGGCCAAGGGCCAAACCGGCTTGTCCGTCGCCTTCGATCTGCCGACGCAGACTGGCTATGACAGCGATCACGTGTTGGCGCGGGGCGAAGTCGGCAAAGTCGGCGTGCCGGTCGGGCATTTGGGCGACATGCGGGCGCTGTTCGACGGCATTCCGCTGCAAGGCATGAACACGTCGATGACTACCAACGCGCCGGCGGCGTGGCTGTTGGCGCTCTATGCAACGCTGGCCGAAGAGCAAGGCGCGGACTGGCGCAAACTTCAGGGAACAACACAAAACGACATCATCAAGGAATATCTCTCGCGCGGCACCTACATCTTTCCGCCGCGGCCGAGTTTGAAACTGACCGCCGACACTATCGCCTGGAGCCTGGACGCACTACCGAAATGGAATCCGATGAACGTGTGCTCCTACCATTTGCAGGAAGCGGGCGCGACGCCGGAGCAGGAATTGGCGTTTGCGTTGGCGGCGGCGATCGCCGTGCTGGATGAGGTGCAGGCGCGCGGAGAAATTGGCGCGGAGCGCTTCGCCCTCGTGTTTTCCCGAATTTCTTTTTTTGTAAACGCGGGGCTCAGATTCATCACCGAGACCTGCAAGATGCGCGCGTTTGGCATCTTGTGGGAGGAGATCGGCCGCACGCGGTATGGCGTGACCGACGCCAATGCGCTCCGCTTTCGCTATGGCGTGCAGGTCAATAGCCTCGGGCTGACCGAACAACAGGCTGAAAACAACGTCTATCGCATCTTGCTGGAAACGCTTTCCGTAACGCTCTCCAAAAACGCCCGCGCGCGCGCGGTGCAATTGCCGGCTTGGAACGAGGCGCTGGGGCTGCCGCGGCCCTGGGACCAGCAATGGTCGCTGCGGCTGCAGCAGATTTTGGCGTATGAGACCGATTTGCTCGAATTCGAAGATATTTTCGACGGCTCAAACGTCATCGAAGCCAAGGTCGCGGAATTGGCGGCGGGCGCGCGCACGGAATTGGCCAAGCTCGACGCCATGGGCGGCGCGATCGTCGCGGTAGAAAACGGCTACATGAAAGAGGCGCTGGTGGCGGCGAACCGCCGGCGCACCGACGCCATTGAACGCAGCGAAGCCAAAGTGATCGGCGTCAATGCGTTTACCGAGGCCGAGCCCTCCCCGCTCGAAGCGGGCGAAAATAACATTCACACCGTCGATCACACCGTTGAAGCCGAGCAGATCGCGCGGTTGAGGGCGTGGCGCGGCAACCGCGACGGCGCAGCCGTCGAAGCCGCGCTAGCGGCGTTGCAGGCGGCAGCGCAGGAATCCAAAAACATCATGCCGGCGTCGCTGCTTTGCGCGAAGGCAGGCGTGACAACGGGCGAATGGGCAGAACGCCTACGAA
>JANNFH010000135.1:0-11943 GCA_031379565.1 Alphaproteobacteria bacterium | reverse complement strand
CCTGGCGGTGGCGACCACCGCGGCGTACGTGCTGTACACCCTCGACGAGCACACCCGCGGCTTCTTCGGCACCGAGGACCTGGTGTGGACCGCGCCGTTCTGCGCGCTCGGCGTGGTCCGGTTCGCGTGGCTGGCGCTGCGACCGGGCGGCGAAATGCGCCGCGCCACGGGGCTGGAAGATCTGCCGCCTGAGCCACTGCAAGGCTATGCTGGCGCTTTTCTTGCCTACCCTTATGCTGGCGTGGCTAGTTTGGCGGGGCGGCGTGCGCCGCGGCTCCGGGCCCCGGCGACGGCGATCGTATGCGGGCGCGATCATATCGTCGGCACAAAAGTTCCGTTGGCGGCGATGGAGCGTTTGCGCGGGCACGGCGTGCCGATCGAAGTGAACCTGTTCGCGCACAACACCCACGCGTTTGAGTGCAATCCCGCCTACGATCCACGCGTGCACTACGATCCCGACGCGACCGCACGCGCCCATAAGCTCATCTGCGGGCTGGTGGCGCGCGCCGGTTAGCGCACGCTTCCGACGAGCGCGGTGAGTTCGGCCGACACCAACATCAGCTTGGCGAATGTCCAAGGCCCCTGGCCGTTTAGCTCGGCGAAGGCCGCGCGCGCACGTTGCGCCGGCCGGCCGAGCGAAACGATCCAGGCCTTGGCGGCGGCGTTGGTGGACTCAACATTTTCGGGCGGGGCGCCGATGGCTTTGGCGGCAGCCTCGGCGAGCTTCAATTGGGTCTCGCCGAAATCCTCCGCCGCGCGGCGAACAACCAGACGGTCCCAATGCTGCTCGAGCTTTAGATTGGTTGCGGCGTCGCGCAGCGCATCAAGGCCGAATTCAGCGCCGACCACGCAATGCAGCCACGCGGCATGGCCGATCGGCCAGCGTGTGCGGCGCGCCAAATCGGCTACGTCGAGCGCGCTAGTGAGCGGCGACAACAAGGCCGCATCTTGCGCCAGGTCCGCGGGCGCGCCGAGATCGGTCAGCATCTTCTCGCGCGCGGCGACGCGTTGGCGTTCAATGTCGCTGAGTTCGTCGTGCAGGCTGGCGCGCTGAACCGCCACTGGCCCCTGATAGAGCGCGACTACTTCGAGGATGGTCGGCGGGTTATCTCGATCGAAACCGGCGTTGCGCGCAAGATAAGTCGCGCCCCGGCGCAAGGCGCCGCCAACGCGTTGGTGCAGCGCCGTCTGCGCCGCGGCAGGGGCCCTATTGTCGAGCACATTGATGCGATCCACGAGCGCTTCCAAATCGAAGATGCGGCGCGCGGCCTCAAACGCACAGGCGATCGTGACCGTATCCGCGCGCGAAATTTCGGTAATGCGGTCGATAAACGATGGCCCGCCGCGATTGACAAGATCGTCGGCCAGCTGTGTGGCGATAATTTCGCGGCGCAGCCGATGGGTCGCCATCTGCGCTTCGAACTTCCACAATTCTCTCGGGAAGTAGCATTTCAACGGTTCGACGAAGGCGGGATCATCCGGCGCGCGCGAGGCGACGAGCGCATCGAACAGACTGATCTTTGCGTACGCGACCAGCTTCGCCAGCTCAGGGCGCGTAAGCGCCTGCTTCGCCGAACGCAACGCCGCAAACTCGCTCGTCATCGGCAGGCCCTCAACCCGGCGCGATAACTTTCCCGCCGCCTCCAGGCGCAGGATGAGGCGTTCGTGGCTATCGAGGTCTGCGGCGGCGCTGGCTTGGGCGATCGTGATCGCGCCAGTCTGATCGTAATTGTCTTCAAGCACCAATTGACCGACCTCCTCGGTCATCGATTGCAACAGCTTGTCGCGCTTGTCAGCCTTGAGCGCGCCGGAGCGAATCAGTTCGGCGAGCAGAATCTTGATGTTGACTTCGTGGTCGGAGGTGTCGACGCCGGCGGAATTATCGACTGCATCGGTGTTGATGCGCCCGCCCGACCCATTGTTTGAGAATTTGGCGAAGGCAATGCGACCCTTCTGGGTAATGGCCAGATTGGCGCCCTCCCCCAGAACCTGTGCGCGCAGATCCTCGGCATCGACGCGAAGCGCATCGTTTGCCTTGTCGCCAACATCGGGATGGGTCTCCGCGCGGGCTTTTACGTATGTTCCGATGCCGCCGAACCAAAGCAATTCGCAGGGCGATTTAAGCAGCGCCGTCATCAGCTCGAACGGTGTGACGGCCTGTTTGTCGAGGCCGGTGAGCGCCGCGATTTCCTTGCTGATCGGGATGGACTTGGCGCCGCGCGAAAACACGCCGCCACCCTTGGAGATCAATTTTGCGTCGTAATCGGCCCAGCTTGAGCGCGGCTTGTCATACAGGCGTTTTCGTTCCACCCATGAGGCTTCCACATCCTTCGGACTTGGATCGATGAAGATGTCGCGGTGATCAAACGCGGCCAACAGACGAATTTTCCGCGACAGCAACATGCCGTTGCCGAACACGTCGCCGGACATGTCGCCGACGCCAATGGCGGTGAAGTCTTGGCTCTGGATGTCCTTGCCAGCTTCGCGGAAGTGACGCTTCACCGCTTCCCAGGCGCCCTTGGCGGTGATGCCCATGGCCTTGTGATCGTAGCCAACCGAGCCGCCGGACGCGAAGGCGTCGCCCAGCCAATGGCCGTATTCAGCGGAGATGCCGTTGGCAATGTCGGAAAATGTCGCCGTGCCTTTGTCGGCGGCGACAACCAGGTAAGGATCGTCGTCGTCCCAGCGGATCATGCGCCTGGGCGCGACGATGTCGGCTCCGACAATGTTGTCGGTGATGTCGAGCAGGCCGCGCAGAAAGGTCTTGTAGGCGGCGACGCCAGCTTCCTGAAAACCCGGAGCGCCGCGCGGCGGCAGGTGCTTCGGGAAGAAGCCACCCTTGGCGCCAACCGGGACGATAATGGCATTCTTGACCTGCTGCGCTTTTACCAGATCAAGCACCTCGGTGCGGAAGTCGTCGCGCCGATCCGACCAGCGCAACCCGCCGCGCGCGACCGCGCCCATGCGCAGATGCACGCCCTCGACTTGCGGGCTCGCCACCCAAATCTCGCGGTACGGTTTCGGCGCCGGCAAATCCTGAACTTCGCCCGACGCGATTTTGAACGACATGTAGGATTTCGGCGCGCCGTTTTCGGCTTCCTGGTAATAATTCGTGCGCTGGATCGTCGATACCAGGGCGGCGATGCGGCGAAGCGCGCGATCCTGGTCGAGGCTTTCCACCTCGTTCAACGCAGCTTCAATGAGCAGCTGGAGGCGCGCCGCGCGCATGCGCCGCGTTTCCATCGATTCCGGCAAATCCGGATCGAAGCGCACCCTGAACAGCGCCAGAATCAGCCGAGCGATCTTGGGATAAGCGGCGAGCGCCTGCTCCTGCACGTTCTGGCTTGGATCGAGCCCGCTTTGCTGTCGATAGCGCGCCAGCGCCCGGAGCAGCGCCGCTTCGCGCCATTCCGCGCCGAGCGCCAGAATGAGCCGGTTGAAGCCATCATTCTCGGCCTTGTCGGTCCAGATCGCGGCGAACGCCCGTTCGAATTGCCCGCCGACCTCGGCGAGATCGATCGGCGCGGCGTTTTGAGCGCGGGTTTCAATGTCGTGAACAAAAATGGCGCGCGCTTGCTTGCCCGCACCTTCGCCCAATTTCAGCTCGAAATTTTGCTCCGACTCGACGAACAGCCCCATGTTTTCGAGGATCGGCACGGTGGCGGACAGCGCCAGCACGTCATCTGGCGCATAAAACTTTAGGCGCAATGCCGACGGCGCGTCGCCGCCGCGGCGATAGGCGCGGACGCGAATAGCCTCGTCTTCGCGCGCATTGAGAATTTCGACGGCATCCTCCAGCGCCTCCTCAACCGAAAAGGATTCGCGATAGGCCGCAGTGAAGGCGTGTTCAAACCGCAGCCCCGCCTGTTCGCGCATGCCGGCGTCAAACAAGGAAGAATGGTTAAGCGCGGCGGCGAAGCGGTCTTCCCAAGTGCGCGTCAGTTCGGCGATTTCCGCCTCGAGCCTGACAAGGTCCGGCTCCGCTTGCGCCTTGTCAATGTCGGCAATGACAAACAAGACGCGCGCCAATTGCCCCTCGCCCAGCTGCGGGTGGTAGCTCTCAACACCACCGCCAAAGGCGCGGGCGATGACTTCCCCAACGCGCTCGCGAAGTTCGGAATTAAACCGATCCTTGGGAATATAAGTAAGCGCCGTGACGAAGCGATTGAACCGGTCGCGGCGGGTGAAGACGCGTGCGCGCGGACGATCCAGCAGATGCAGAATGCCACGCGCGATCGTCAGCAAGTCCTGGCGTTCGATCTGCCATAATTCCTCGCGCGGATAGTATTCTATGATCTTGCGTAGCGTCTTGTAATTGTGCCCGCCCGGCGCGTGGCCCGATTGCTCTAGCACCCAATTGGCCTTGCGGCGCAGCATCGGAATATTGCGCGTCGGCTCGGTGAATGCCTCACTGGTAAATAGGCCGACGAAGCGGGTTTCGCCAACCGCCTCTCCCTTTTCATTGTAGCGCTTGATGCCGACATAATCTGAGGTCGTGCGCCGATGCACCATGGCGCGCAACGTCGATTTCGCGACCACCAACGGCGTTGGTTCTGCGATCAGACGCTGCAATTCCGGCGTCAGCACCACCGGCTCGGCCGAAGTACGTAGCACGTAGCGTTCTGGTTGGCGCAGCACGCCGAGTCCGCTCTCGGCGAGTATAACCGGCTCGTTGGGGGACAATTTTCCGGCGGCGTCGCGCGCATAAGTATAATCGCGCGCGCCCAGGAAGGTAAATTTTTCCGCCGCCAGCCATTGCATCAGATCGACGGCTTCGGCCACCTCCTCTTCCGGCGCGTTGGTGCGCGCTTGCTTTAACTCATCGGCGCGCGCGAGCATGCGCTGGCGCATCTGTGTGAAGTCCGTGACGCTGGCGCGCACATCGGCAAGGGTGGCGCGCACGCCTTCGAGGATCTCAACCGTGCGCGCCTCGGACAGCTTCGGCAGATGGACTTGAATCAACGAATCCCTGCCCTCGCCATGAACCGCGGGCGCGAGCGGATGAAACATGGCGAGCGAGGTGACGCCCTGATCGCCCAACTCGCCCATGACCGAATCAACCAGGAACGGCATGTCCGGCCCGGCGATCTCAAGAATATCCCGCTCCAGCGGCGCGCCATCAGCGCCAATCCCCGGGCGGATACGGCAAATCTGCTGGTCCGGCTCGCGCTCGGCCCGCCAACGCCAGAAATCGTGGGCGATCGCGGAAAGATCCTCGATGCTCAAATCGCCCAATTCGTCAGCTGATGCATCGTCGTAGATGCCGCGGAGGAACGTCTCAGCCGCGGCGCCAAGTCGCCCGTTCAACTTGAACGCAGGCCAGGGCCCGGACTGGGCGCGGGCCAAGAATTGATCCGCGGAAATGAAGGTGTCGCCGCGCGCTGCGGTGTCCATGAGGCGTTCCTGGGCAAAGACGGCGCGAACCTAGCGTCACTGGCGCTGGAAGCAATGGCCGCCCAGACCGGCGCGGGGCGCGGCTGGTCATTCGCGCAGCCACGATTGTTGGTTCCGAATTGGCGACGCGCTTAGCGCATAAAAAGGCGGCGCCGCCGGGCGGGGACAAGCAGCCCGGCGGCGCCTGCAGGCCTCGCAGCAGGCTGGGTGGGGGACGCACGCGGAGGCCTGTTCGATTCGTGTTTCGTACAACGGCCGGTCGCGCGATGAAGCCCCCCAAATGAGCCCGCATGTCGCAAGTCAGCGCGTCAAATCCATTGCGCCCGATAAGATCGGGCACACCTCGCCGGCGCCTAAGAGAGTTCCAAAATGTACGTCCCAAGCCCCGGCGACGTTCATCAAATCGATACACTTTCAAAACCGATTCGCAAGCCAATTTCATCCGGCGCCGGATTTAACTCACCGTAGGTTTTCACGGCGCCGATTTGACGTTGGCGGTTACAAAGCCGCAATCCAAGCGACCACTGAAACCGCGCTTAGGACAATCATCAAACTGCCGAGCACAGGCCCGGCTTGGCCTGGGCGCACCGATACGCCAAACTGTTCGCGGCACAGCGGAATTTGGAGAACGGGCCCATGGCCGCCAGCATCGAAATCGGCAACAGCCCCGAGGGCGTCCAGTCGCTGGCGCTGAAGCGCGCCAACCGGCACGGCCTGATCGCCGGCGCCACCGGCACCGGCAAGACCGTGACGCTGCAAGTGATGGCGGAAGCCTTCGCGCGCGAAGGCGTTCATGTTTTCGCCGCCGACATTAAGGGCGACCTTTCCGGCATCGCCGCGCCGGGCGACCCCGCCCCGGCCTGGGCGACAGCGCGCGCCGCCGAGATCGGCGTGACGTTGATCCCGGAAGCCATGCCTGTGACGTTCTGGGACGTCTACGGCGAACTTGGCCATCCGGTACGGACCACCATCACCGAAATGGGTCCGGTGCTGATGGCGAGGGCGCTGGAAGCAACCGAGGCGCAGGAAGGCGCGCTGACGGTGGCGTTCAAGCTGGCCGACGATTGGCTGCAGGAAGGCAAGAACGAGGGCCTGCTGCTGAACCTCGCCGATTTGCGCGCCCTGCTGACGCATGTCTCCGAGAATGGTGAGGACATCGGCAAGAAATATGGCCTGGTCACCCCACAAACGGTGGCGGCGCTGCAGCGGCGCTTGCTGCAATTGGAAATGGACGGCGCCGAGCGCTTCTTCGGTGAGAAGGTGCTGTCGCTTGAGGATTTGATGCGCCCGCGCGCGGATGGGCGCGGCAATGTCAACGTGCTGGCTTCCGAACGGTTGATCCAGAGCCCCCGGCTCTATTCAGCGTTCCTGCTCTGGCTGATGAGCGAATTGTGGGAGGTGCTGCCCGAGGTCGGCGACCTCGACAGGCCCAAGCTCGTGTTCTTCTTCGATGAAGCGCATCTGCTCTTTCGCGACGCCTCCAAGGATTTGGTGGCGAAGGTCGAGCAAGTGGTGCGCCTGATCCGCTCCAAGGGCGTCGGCATCTATTTCGTGACCCAATCTCCGACTGACATTCCGGAAATGGTGCTGTCGCAATTGGGCAACCGCATTCAGCACGCACTGCGCGCCTATACGCCGACCGACCAGAAAGCCGTGCGCGCGGCGGCGGCCTCTTTCCGCGCCAACGCCAACGTCGATGTGGCCAAGGAAATTCAGGAGCTTGGCGTTGGTGAGGCTTTGGTTTCGCTGCTCGATGAGAAGGGCGCGCCGACGCCAGTGGCCCGCACCAAGATTCGCCCGCCGAATAGCCAAGTCGGCACATTGCTGCTGGCGACGCGCCAGGACCTGATCGCCAAAAGCGATCTGCGAAAGGCGTATGAAAAGGAAATCGACCGTGAAAGCGCGTTCGAAATCCTGGGCAAGCGCGCGCAGCAAGCAGCGGACGCAGCGCAGCAGGAGGCGGATCAGGCGGCGCGGGAAAAAGGCGCGGGCCGCTCGCGCACCGGCAGCGGGACAACGCGCAGCCCTTCGACACGTTCACGCACGAGCGCCGCGGAGCGCGTCGGCGGGCGCGTCGCCAGCAATGTGTTCAACACCATCGCCCGCGAATTGATGCGCGGCATTCTGGGCACGACGCGGCGGCGCCGCTAGGGTGGCGCCATGACGCTCGCTTATACCCATGCGCTGCTGCGCCGTTTTCCGCGCTCCTATCCGGCGCTCTACGCCCCGCTTGGGCGCACGATTTCGCTGGAGGAAGCGGCGCGTCAACACGGCGCGTATGCCGATGCGTTGCGCGCCGCAGGGCTCAATGTTGAAATTCTGGACGGCGACGAGGCAACGCCCGATGCGGTTTTCATCGAAGATACCGCCGTGCTTTGGGGCCGCCACGCCTTGCGCACGCGCCCGCGCCCGCCGCGCACGCCGGAGGCCGGCCCGGTCGCGGCCCGCTTGTGTGAAACCCACGAGGTGACGGAGCTGCCCGAGGGCGCGTTCCTCGAAGGCGGCGACGTGTTCTCGACCGAGGCGACCACCTTCGTCGGCCTCTCCTCGCGCACCAATCGCGCCGGGGCTGAGGCGCTGTCGCAATTCATGAAACGCTTGGGCCGCGAGACCGTCGCCGCGCCGATCGAAAAATGCTTTCACCTGAAATCCGCCGTCACTTATCTGGGCGACAACACGGTCGCGATTGCGCCGGGCTTGGTGGACGCCATGCCTTTCGCGCGTTTCGAGCAAATTCACATCGATGCCGACGAGGCCCACGGCGCCAATTGCGTGCGTGTGGGAAATCACCTTCTGGTGTCAGGACTTTATCCAAAGGCGACCCGCGCGCTGGCGCGCTTCGCCGAGCGGCGCGGCCTGACGCTGCACACGATCGATAACAGCGAGTTCGCCAAAGGCGACGGCGCTTTGACCTGCTTGTCGTTGTTGTGGGGCTAGCCTCCCTTCTCCCGGGGAAGCGCCACATCAGCAGGCCGAGCGTTTCCCTCCCCTCACCCGATTGCTTCGCAATCGACCTCTCCCCGGGAACGGGGAGAGGTGACGACGCGCCTATTCCACAATCCCTTGCTTCCATTCCGCGTCCCGGCGCGGCAGCGCCAAATACGCCGCCCCGCGCATTTCCATCAAGCGTGACGCAGTGCGCTCGAATTCGAAGCTTTGATCTCCGTCGGGATAGAGCTGGGCGGGTTCGGCCTCGGCGGAGGCGATGAGCTTCACTTTGGCTTCGTAGAGCGCATCTATGAGCGTGCGGAAGCGCGCCGCCTCTTCGCGCATCGATGGCGAGAATCGGGGGATGTTTTCAAGCAAGATGGTGTGAAAGCGCTCGGCGATTTCGAGATAGTCCGCAGCGCCGAGCGGGCGGGCGCAGAGTTCCTCGAAGCTGAAGCGCGCTACGCCCGCTGCTTGCTGTTCGACCCGCAGCGGACGGCCGTTGACATCGAGCGTGACGCCGTGCGGCGCGGCGCCCAGCGTCAGCCGCGACCACGCCCGCGCCATCGCCTCCTCGGCGGCGGGACCAAGCGGCGCATAATAAATCGGCGCGGCCATCAATTGCTCGAGCCGGTAATCGCGCGGGCCGGCAAGCTCGACCACATCGACGCGGGCTTTGATGAGCGAGATGAACGGTTCGAACAGCTGGCGGTTGAGGCCGTTTTTGTAGAGCTCGTCCGGCGGGCGGTTGGAAGTGGCGACAATCACCACATCCTCGGCGAACAGACGTTCGAACAACCGGCCAAGGATCATCGCGTCGGCGATGTCGGTGACCTGCATCTCGTCAAAGCACAACAGCCGCGCCTCGTCGGCGATCTGTTTGGCCGCTTGCGCCATTAATCGCTCGGCGCCGATTCCGCGCGCGCGCGCGTCGCGCAAGAAAGCGTGGCGCGCCAACATGAATTCGTGGAAGTGAACGCGGGCCTTCTGCTTCACCGGCGCCTGTTCGAAGAACAAATCCATCAGCATGGATTTGCCGCGCCCGACCGGACCCCATAGGTACAATCCGCGCGGCGCCGTGCGCCGGGCAAGCCACGCCTGGGGAGACCAATTGCCGAGCTGTTCAGCCAAATCGTTCAGAAGCCGGGCGGCGCTTTCTTGGTGAGGGTCGGGCGCTAAAGCGCCGTCGGCCAAACGTCGATGGTACGCGGCCAGAAGCGAGGACATCAGGCAAGGATATCAGGATTCGGGCTGGATCTGGGCTTGGCCGGCGACGCCCTTGGCCTGCCCACCGCGAAGCGCGCCCGCCTGAGCAGCCAAACTCAAGGAGGCCGCGATGGTGGCGGCGAGCGCGAACGCCGCCACCATCCCGAGCAGGGCTGGCCGCTTGATAAGCCTGGCTGAACTGGTCATGGCATCGTCCCTGCCGCCAAAAACCCGCTTCCTCGGCTGATTGCAAGCATCGACCGCCTTTGCCACGCGGGCCGGCGCATGCTTCCCTGCCAACCGGCGACCGCACGATTCAACAATTTGGACCGCTTTCGGACGGAAAAACGCTGCACACTTTTCCTGAAAGCGGTCTAAGAGCAACACGATGGACGCCGCAGTGTCGCCAGCCGCAACGGACCGGCCCAAGCACATCATCGACATCCTCATGGAGGAGCGCGCGCCGCATCTATCCAGCAGCCGGTTCTGGCCGGCCTTGCGACCGTTGCTCTATTCGGTGCTGAATTATCCCAAGGCGCGGCGCATGGCCGATTCCATGGCGCGAATGGGCGGACGTGAAGCGCTAGAATATGTGTCAGACCTGCTCAGCGTGAAGCTCGAAATCACCGGGCTTGAACGCATTCCTCGGCAAGGGGCGTTCTTGATCATCGCCAACCATCCCACCGGCATCACCGATGGCGTGGCACTTTATGACGCCATCAAAACGGTCCGCCCAGACGCTTTGATCTACGCCAATTCCGACGCGCATCGGGTGTGCGCGCAGTTCGACGAAGTGCTGATCCCGGTCGAATGGGTGCTCGGCAAACGCACGCGCGAACGCACACGGCAGACTTTGAAAATGACCGACGCCGCCATCGCTGAAGGCCGGCCGATCTTGATCTTCCCCGCCGGCCGGCTGGCCCGCAAACGCGGAGGCGTCCTAACCGACCCCGAATGGATGCCGACGGGGGCCAGCTTGGCGCGCAAATATGCGTTACCGCTGCTGCCGGTGCATATCGCGGGCCCCTATTCCTTCTGGTTTCACAGCTTCGCGAAATTCTCCGCCGAATTGCGCGACATAACCCTCTTCCACGAACTGCTGAACAAAGCCGGGCGAACCTATCAACTCGACTTCGGGCCGTTGATTCCAGCGGAAAACGCCGCTGGCGAAGCGGTTAGCGTAACGCGGCGAATGAAGCATTATGTCGAGCGCGAATTGGGCGGCGATCCGAACGCAGTCTTTGATCCTGGCGGCCCTGAATGCGCCTGGCGCGATCCTCCCAAACCCGAAACGAAATCCCCGATTTCGCGATAGACGCCGACGCCGGCGCATTGCAGGATGTTCATACGGGAGGGCGAGATCGGAGAGAGTGCGATGCGCACGCGTTTTGCCGCCTTGACGCTTTGGGCCGGCTTGGCTGCGAGCGCGGCGGCTATGCCGTACTTCCCGCCGCCCCAGCCGATCTATGAAGCACCGATAGACCGCGCGCTCGATAACATCTCCCACATGGATGGGCTTGAGCCGGCGCAACGGGAACGGTTGCTCGGCCGGCTCAATCTGCTGGCCTACGCGCGCGACGACGGTTCCTTCGCCTACATGCGCGAAGGCGATCAGCTTAACGAAGGCGGCAGCGTGCTTTGCACGCAGGCGACCACCATGGCACCGCGGGAGACGTTGCCTCATTACGGGCCAACCGATCTGTGCGCGGCGTGGACGTTCGATCTCGGCCCGCAAGCGGAGCTTCCAGCCAATGCGCCGGAAACCGCGAGCGAGCGCGGGCAAGCGCGGCTGACGGCATCGGAAGCGCATTATTCCCAGGCCATCGCGCTTGATGGCGCCAATCTCCGCGCCCGGCTTGGGCACGCTTATACGCTTGACCGGTTGGGTCGCCTGAAAGATGCGCGGCGCGAATTGCGCGCAATCATCCGCCTTGGCCTGCCGCGCCTACGTGGCGAGACTTCCGAATGGGAGGACCACGCCGTTCTCACCGAGGCCGCCGCGCATCTCGAACATTTGGCCACCGGCTGGAGCGACCACAACCGCATCAAGCGGTTGCGGTCGCGGCTCGATGGCAGCCGTCCGATGATTTACATGACGCCGATCGTGGTGCCGCTGAGCGATGCGCCGTTCGCGCAGCTCACCGACGTCAATTCCGACGTGTCGTTCGATTTCGCCGGCAGCGGCGATGCCCGCGCGCAAGGGTGGCTGACGCCGGACGCGGCGTGGCTGGTGTGGGACCCGCACTGGCGCGGCCAAATATTGTCCGGTTTTGATTTGATCGGCCAACGTTCTTGGGCCGTATTCTGGAGCGACGGCTTCGAGGCGCTGCGCGCGCTCGACGACAATCGCGACGGCGAGCTGACCGGGGCTGAGCTCGGCGGCCTGGCGCTGTGGCGCGATGAAAACAGCAATGG
>JANNFH010000129.1:0-2572 GCA_031379565.1 Alphaproteobacteria bacterium | reverse complement strand
CGGCGCCGACCTGCTGCGCCCGCACGAGCTGCCGGTCAGCGTGACGCAACAAGACCGGATCTGACGCGGCAGCTTCGCCGGTCAGCGCACCGCTTCCCACCACGCGTTGGGCGCGAACGGCCGATCGGCGTCGACGATCTCGCCGATGCGCGGCGTCAGCACCTCGGCCTGGCTGGCGCGCGCCGCGGCGAGGGTTCGTTTGATCGGCTCGTCCCACGCATGGAACGCCAGGTTGAAAGTGCCCCAGTGCACCGGGAACATCCGCTGCGCGCGCACGTCGAGGTGGGCACGCACGGCGTCTTCGGGGCTCATGTGGATGTCGAGCCAGGGGGCACCCGGCCCATAGGCGCCGACCTTGATGAAGCTCAGGTCGAACGGCCCGAAGCGCTCCCCGATACTGCGGAAGTGGTCGGAGTAGCCGGTGTCGCCGCTGACGTAAAAACGGTGTTGCGGGCCGATCACCGACCACGAACCCCAGAGCGTCGCGTATTTGTCGCTGAGGCCGCGGCCCGAATAGTGGCGCGAGGGGGTCGAGACGATGCGCACGCCCTTGAGCGAGTCTTCCTTCCACCAGTCCAGGTCGTGGATCTGTGCGTCGGGCACGCCCCAGGCCTGCAGGTGCGCGCCGATGCCCAGCGGCACGAAAAACGCGCTGCCGCGCCCGGCCAGGTGCTGCACGGTGCGCATGTCGAGGTGGTCGTAGTGGTCGTGCGTGATCAGCACGGCGTCGATCGCGGGCAGCTCGGCCAGCGCGATCGGCGGCGGGTGAAAGCGCTTCGGGCCGATCTCGAACGGTGACGCGTAGTCCGAGAAGATCGGGTCGACCAGCAGGCGCAGCCCGTCGACCTCGATGAACACGCTGGCGTGGCCGATCCAGAACGCGCGCAGGCCGGAAGCCGGCGGCGCGGCCTTGAAGGTTTCAGGCGCGACCGCGAGCACGGGAACAGGCGAGGGTGGCTCGCGCACTTCGTCGCCGAAGAACTGCCCGCGGATGAGGTTCCATACATCGGCGGCGCGGTAGCCCGCGGGCGGCAGTGGGTTCACGAACGCGCCGTTCTGGTACTGCGGGTTGGCGCGTGCACGCGACAGCCGCTCGCCGTCGAGCTTGCCGCCGAAGGGCGGTGTCGACAGCACATAAGCGGCTGCGGCAACGAGCAGCAGAACGAGCACCAGCAACACGCCGGCGATGCGCCAGCGCCAGCGCCAGCGGCGCGCGCCCGTTGGGGGTTTCATCGCTGCAACGCGCGCAGCGCCGGCGCCGCGCGCAGCTGGCTCACTTCGATGCCGTTCCAGTTGCTCAGGCGCGCGTCGCTGAGCGAGCGCAACAGTTGCGCGCTGTCATCGTCGAGCTGCAAGAAGGCCTCGATCACCGCCGCCATCACCACCTCGCAGGCGCGCGCATTGTTGCCGTCGTCGATCTTGATCGCCACGCCGAGCCCATGCTCCGGCAGTGCGGCGCAGAACACACCTTCGGCACCGACCTTGCAGAACACCCGCTCACCGAGCTGCTGCATCACACGCGTGTCGAAACGACCGCTGCCCGCGACCATGTACGGCGCCTTGGCCACCGCGGCGCGCAGGCGTTTCGCCGCTAGCGCGTGGCTGCTGCTCAATCCCGTGCCGGTGCCCACGCGCGCAAAGGCGTGGGCCAGGTGGCGCAGCGGGATCGCGTAGGTCGGGATCGAACAGCCGTCGGTGCCGCGCGCCGTGGCCGCCAGGTCGAAGCCGGTGCTCGCCTGCAACGATGCCGTGACTTCGCGCATCACCGGGTGCTCGGCGCCGACGTAGCCGCGCACGTACTGGCGCAGGTTCGGCCCGTTGCCGTGTAGCGCGCAGGCCAGGCACAGCAAGCCGGCGTGTTTGCCCGAGCAGTTGTTGTGCAGCGCGCTCGGCTCCTGGCCGCGAGCGGCGAGCGAGCGTGCCGCCGATTCCAGGTACGGCCAGTGCGCGCCGCATTCGAGTGCTGTCGCGTCGAGCCCGGCCTTCGCCAGCATCTTGGCCACCGTCTGCGCGTGCACTTCTTCGCCGCCGTGCGAGGCACAGGCGACCGCGAGTTCGTCGTCGTTCAAGCCGAGCTGGTCGGCCGCGCCGCTGGCCACGAGCGGCAGGGCCTGCAGAACCTTCACGGCCGAGCGCGGGAAGATCGGGCGCGCGATGTTGCCGAGTTGCGCCACCACGGCGCCGTCGGCATCGAGCACCGCCAGCGCACCGCAGTGGCTCGACTCGAGCACGCCGCCACGGATCACTTCCACGAGCAGAGGGTTCATGCGCCGGACTGTAGCGCGCGGGGGCGGCCATTGTTGCGGCGGGTGCGCCGGCGCCGGCGCTTGGGTAGAGTCCGTCGATGACTTCTTCCGTTTCAACATCGCCGCTGCTGCTCGCCGGCATTGACTTCAGCTGCAACCCCAGCAAGAAAAAGCCCGTGACCGTGGCGCTCGGCCAGCTCGGCGGCCCGGTGCTGAAGCTGGCGCGCCTCGAAGCCTTTGCGACGCTCGACCTGTATGCCGCGTGGCTCGCCACCCCGGGCCCGTGGCTGGGCGCGTTCGACTTTCCGTTCGGGCTGCCCCGGGCG
>JANNFH010000127.1:0-3288 GCA_031379565.1 Alphaproteobacteria bacterium | reverse complement strand
CTATGCCGAGCCACCGTCGCGAAAGAACCTGGCGACCGTGCGCGAGAAGCTGCGTGACCTGCAGACCACCGCCAACGAGATGCGCACGACGCTGCATCGGCGCAATCCGGTGACGAACATGCCGGAGGTGCATCCCGAAGTTCTGCACGCCGCTGAGAGTTTCCTCGCGGGGGAAGAACGCTTGCAATCGGGCGTCAAGGCGACGGCCGAAAGTTTCTTCGGCCTGTTCGCCGATCCGATCGTGGCGGCAAAGACCGCGACCTCAGATTTCCGCGTCGGCGATCTGATGTGCGGCGCAAAGCCGGTGACGCTCTTTCTCCAGCCACCGCCGTCGGACGCGCAACGCCTGATGCCGTTGATGCGGCTTATCCTGAACCAGATCGCGCGCGCGCTGATGGAAAAGCAGACCCAGGACGCGCAAGGACGCGAGAAAAAGCATTCTCTGCTGCTCGTCCTCGATGAATTTCCCCAGCTCGGCCGGATGCCGTTCTTCGAGACGGCCATGGGCGCGATGGCTGGCTACGGGCTCAAATCCTATTTGGTCTGCCAGAGCCTCAACCACATCACGCGCGCTTACGGCCGCGACAATGTCATTCTCGACAATTGTCATATCGTGACGGCGTTTGCCGCCGCGGACATGGACACCGCTAAGGCTCTTGCCGCGATGGCGGGCGAAGTCTGGGAGATGCGCCCTCAAGAGTCTGTGGATCGACCGCGCGCGCTGCTCTTCGCGCGGGGCTCGACAACGATGCGCGAAGAGCGGCGGCCCTTGATGTTACCGGGCGATGTCCGCGCGCTTCCGCGCGACGAGCAATTGACCTTCATCTCCGGGTCAAAGCCGATCCGGTCGCGCAAGTTGCGCTTCGATCGCGAAGCGATCTTCCAAATTCGGCTGCGGCCAAGCGCCGGAATCAAAATTCCGCTCACCACGGCGCACGATTGGGTCCAGGTGGCGCCGCTTGGCCGGCTTGTCACCGACAAGAAGGGCGCGACGCGCGTGCAGCCGCCGCCGCCCCCAGGTCAAGCCGACCTCTTTGGCCATTTGAGCACTTCCGAGCGCGCGTCGGCTGGCCTCCATCAGCCGCCGCCGGATGCGCCGCGCCAACAAGCAACCGGGATATGAGGGCCATGGCGCGCAAGATCACCATCTACATGCCAGGCGACCTAGAAGACCGGATTGGCGACATCGCGACGCGCCAAGGCAGGTCCGTCTCCAGCGTCATAGTGGAGGCGGTGCAGGCACGCTACGCGCGCAAGGACGGAGATCAGATCGATCCGGCGCTGCGGCAAGTGGCGCGCATGGAAGCGCGGCTCGATAAGGCGATCCGCGACAACATCATGGTCAAGGAGGCGCTGCTCCTCTTTGTCCGCGTCTGGCTCGAACACAATCCTCCGCTCGACGAACATCTGGAGGAAAGCGCCGCCGCCAGCGCGGCTGCGCGCTTCGAACGCTTCCTGGATTTCGTGGCTCAAGCGATCAGTTCGGGACGCTCTCTGGCGATCTTTGAACCAGCCAGTTCGCCACCGTCGAATGGCGCCCTGGAAGAGGTTGCGTCATGAGCGTGCGCACGATCAGTCTCGCGCGCCGCCGCTCCGCAATCGAGCGGGCCTTGGGCGAGGGCGTCGCCGTCGCGCTCGCGCGGGCCGACGTGGTTGAAGCGATGATCAATGCCGATGGCGCGCTGTGGCTCGACGCGGTCGGCGAGGGGTTGGTCAACACCGGCATTGTCCTGAGCGCGCATGACCGCGAAGCGGCGATCCGCCTGCTGGCGCATGAGGCCGGCGAAACCGTCGGCGAGGACCGCCCGACGCTCGCAACGATCCTTCCCGACACGGCGGCGCGCGTGCAGGCGGTGCTGCCGCCGCTCAGCGCGGCGCCCATCCTGGTTATCCGTAAACGTCCTGACGTGATTTTCCGGCTGGACGATTATGTCGCCTCTGGCGTCGCGACCACATTGCAAGCCGACCGATTGCGGCAAGCGGTTGCGGAACGGCGCAACATCGTTGTCGCCGGTGGGACGGGCTCAGGCAAGACGACGCTGCTCAATGCGCTGCTCGCCGAACGCGCCTTCTCGGACGCCCGCGTCGTCATCCTGGAAGACACGGCCGAGCTTCAATGCGCGAGCGCGAACGTGGTGCAGCTTCTAACCAAGCGCACCGATCCTCCCGTCACCATGCGCGATCTCGTGCAAACGACATTACGGCTGCGCCCTGATCGCGTCGTCGTTGGCGAGGTACGAGACGGCGCGGCGCTTGAAGTGCTCAAGGCGTGGAATACCGGCCATCCCGGCGGCCTTCTGACGTTGCATGCGAACTCAGCGGCCGATGCGCTCACGCGTCTCGAAGATCTCTGCCTTGAGAATATTGCGGCCTCGCCCAAGCGGCTGATCGCCAGCGCGGTCGATCTGGTCGTCTTCATCACGCGCCGCGAGGGCGGGCGCGTACTCACCGAGATTGTGAGCGTCAACGGCCTTCGTGGGGAATCCTATGTCTTGGAGTAACAATATGCAGCGCGCAGAAATCGCCAAAGTACCGAAGGTCGTCGCTATCGCCCTTGCTCTCGCGGCGCTTGCCGCGCCCGCTTATGCGGCAGGCTCTGGCATGCCGTGGGAAGGCCCACTTCAGCAGATCGTGGACTCAATCACCGGGCCGGTGGCGCGCGCCGCCGCCGTCATCGCCATCGTGATCGCCGGCATCACCATCATCTTCTCGGAAGGCGGCGGCGGAGTACGCAAGCTCGCCTTTGTCGGGCTGGGCATCGCGATCATGTTCGCGGCCGTCAGCTTCTTCATGGACTTCTTCGGCTTCGCTGGCGGTTCCGTGCTGTGATGGAGGATGAGCCCGAAGGCTATCGCGTGCCGCTACGCACGAGCTTGACGCGGCCGATCCTGCTTGGCGGCGTGCCGCGCGCGTTCGCGATCCTCAACGCGACGATCGGCGCGGCGATCGGCTTTGGCTTGCAACAGCCTTTGATCGGCTTGCCGCTCTGGGCGATCGCGCAGGGCGCGGCGGCGTGGGCCGCATCGCGCGATCCCTGGTTCCTCGACACCTGGCCTCGGCATCTCGCCAAGCCAAGCTTCCTCGACGCGTGAAGGCGAACACTCATGCTTGACCTGCGCCCCTACCAAAATCGTCCTGCGAAGCTAAGGACAGTCTGAACAAGTCGCGGGATTCCCGAAGGCGGCGAAGCAGTCCACCTTGATCGCAGATTGTATGTGCGACGGGGATTTCGATGCGGCAGCTGACGTTTGCGGCGCTTTCGGGCGCAAGCGGTTTCGAGCGGCACGG
>JANNFH010000098.1:0-4265 GCA_031379565.1 Alphaproteobacteria bacterium | reverse complement strand
CGATCACGGATTGGATGGCTACCGATGCCCCAGCTCTCATTAACCTTGCTCGGCTCATTGCAGATCCAGCTTGATGGCGTACCGATCAGCGGGTTTGAATCGGACAAGGTGCGGGCATTGTCGAAGACGAGACCGTTCTCGGCGAACGCCCCGTAGAGACCGAGCGCGCGTGCGAGCAATCGCGGGGACACGTCGCCGAATTGCGCGCGATTTTGCAGCACCGCGCTCGACAGCGCCTTGTGGCTCACATGGCTGTAGTCCGCCATGCCTTCCGTCTCGATTCCAAGCCCGCGGGAAATCGCGGCGTCAAGATCGAGGATGGACGACGCCGATTGGAGCCCCGCCGACAGATGATAGGCGTCATGCGCCAGGACCGGCTTCACGGCGAGCGTCACCAGAGCGTTTGCCGTCCAGTCGACCGGCACGACGTCGACGCGATCCGACGCTGCGCAGGTGAACCGGCGCAGGATGTGCGCGGCCCGGAATACCCAGTAGATGCTGCCCGAGGGCTGCGTGCCGAGCCGGGTGTGGCCGACCACGATCGAGGGCCGCGCCGACACGAACGCGAGGTCGGGGTGGGCGGCACGCGCACGGTGCTCGAAATCCAGTTTCGAGCGCGTATAGGGCACGAGATGATTGCCATAGTTGAGGCGGGCATCCTCGGGGATCACGCGGCTCTCGCCCATGCCGACGCACCAGGCGGAACCGACATTCAGGAACCGCTGCAGCGGCGCCACATCGGCCAGCCGGTCAAGGAAGCCGAGCCCGGCGTCGACATTGGTCGCATGGATTTTTGGCGCCTGGGAGAACGCCGTGACGGCGGCGCTGTGGATGACGTGGGTGACTTCGGCCAGACGCGCATCGCGGTGGCTGCGGCCGAGGTCTTCGAGGCTGCCGAGCAGGATCTGTTCGGGCCGCACCACACCCTCGACGTCGACGTCGGGGCAGAACCGGCGCAGGCTGGCGCAAATACGGGCATGCCCCGCGGCCTCATTGTCCGCCCGCACCAGGATGAGCGTATTTCGCCACAACGGAGTCGCCACAAGTTCCGCGAGCACGGCGCCGCCGATAAATCCCGTGCCCCCCGTAACCAACAGTCTTCCGACTGAAGAGTTCGTATGCGCCTCGTTGGACGCATGGCGGCAATGCCATTCGGCATATTGCTGCATGTTGTACTGAACTTTCGATCCCGACCCTGGATCAGGCATACCACCGATACGGTCTCGGTCAATCCGACTTGCGATTTTGGCGCGAGCGGGTTGCCATGCACAACCCGCTTCACGCCGGGCAGCAATCACTTTCAACGGTCGCGCGAAGGCCGCTGCGGGTCGCCCCAATAATTCTAATAGCTATTTTAATCCAATAGCTTAGGTGGGGGAGGCGACAGCCGACGTGGCGTCGCTCATGCGGCGGCCGCGGGTCAGACTTCGTCCACATTAGGGCTCTTGCGTCTTTCCGGCATCAACCGCCAAGAAAGATTTCGTCGCGGTGGAATTCCGGCCGAGCGGCGTCCGGCAGTCCACCATTTCCGATTTTTCGGCCGTCGCCAGCCGGCGTTCGACCGAGCCCGGCGCAAGGCCTTCAATTCTTCTTCAGGAACTCCGTCTCGATCGCGATGTCGATTTCATCTGAAATGAGCGGCGTGGCGCGCTCCATGCCCCAGTCGCTGCGCTTGATGCGCGCCTTGGCCGAAAACCCGGCGGCGCGGCGTCCGGCGTAGGCGGGATTGATGTCGCCCAGCGGATGCTCGCCGGCGAAGTTCAGTGCGACGTCCAGGGTGACCGGCTTGGCGATGCCGAGGATGGTCAGATCGCCGGTGACTTCGGCCGTCTTATCGCCTGTGCGCTTGACCGCGGTCGATTTGAACGTGATCGCCGGATGCGCCGCGACATTGAAATAATCGGCCGTTCGCAGTTGCCGGTCGAGCGCGTCGTAGCCGGTCGCCAGGCTCGCGGCCTTCATGCGCACGTCGAGCCGGCTGCAACGCCGCCCCGGAGAGCCCAAGCGCGGTGCCGACCAGCCACGCCGTTAGCGCTCGTGGAAATCGAATTTGCCAAACGATGGTTTGCGCCTCGAGATCGCCGCGCAGGAGTTCTTCAAGCGAGATCGCGACCGGGCCGAGCCACAACGCCGCCGTCAACGCCAGCGCGCTGAGCGTCAAAAGTAGAAGCGAAACGCGCGCGGATGCGCTCATGGCGCCACACTGAGCGCCGCTGCGATCATCTCCGCGGCGTCGATCGCGTACCATGCCTCGCACGAAACAATCGGCGCTGGTAGCGCGACCGTCCGCGACCGCGCCAGGGCACGCCGCAAAACAGGGTGACGCGAGGGCGCCCAGGCATTCATTTGCGTGCGGCCGGTGTCGAAGAAACCGAGCGCGATCAGCGCCGGCGGCAGCTCCACCATGCGTTCAAGCGGCAACACTGTCCAACTGGCTTGGGTCCAGACATTGCGCCCGCCCGCCGCGCGCAACACCGAATCCATCAGCACGCCCGGGCCGGCGACGGCGCCCCCGGCGGAAAGATACATCACCGGCGGCGGATCGGGCGGCGCCTCCGCCGCAAGCCGCGCTAATCGCGCATCCAGGTCATGCGCGAGCGCCTCCCCCCTCGCGGCATGGCCCAAACGCCCAGCCGCATCGAGTAGGTCCGCACGCGCCATGGCGAAATCGGAGGCGTCGCCGACCTGCAGCACCGGCACGCCGAAGCGCGCGTAAACCGCCTCGGCATCCCACGGTCCACCCCAATTGCGCACAACAAGATCGGGATGAAGCGCCAGTACCTCTTCGAGCGTGCCGCGGGTTTGGCGCAATCCCTTCGCGCGATCGCGGAAATAAGAATCGTCGCGCAGCGCGCCTCGCGAAACGGCGGCGATTTGCTCACGATCCGCCAGCGCTAGTACGAATTGGTCGGCGCAATAATCGAGTGAAACAACGCGGCGCGGCGCGTCAGCCCACGCGGGCGACGCCAAGACCAGCGCAAGCGCGCAAAGCAATGTCCGCACCAACAACCCCCAATGGCCCCATCCCGGACCGCAGGCGACACCGATGTCGGCAGGTCTTCTGGCTTCGCGGGTCGCTGCCTCGGCCACCTTCCCGGATTGCTCCAGTGGTTGTTGGCTTCGGCTCGCCGCTTACAGCTGCGGGTGCAGCCGCGGAATAAGGCGCTCGCTCGCCCGCACCGCGTTCCCTCTTAGTCCCATGGCGGGACCGACATAAATCGACCCTACAGGCACCGCCGGCGCCGCGCAATCAACGCCCGCGCCAAACCTCGTCGATGCGGGCATCGCGGCCGCAGCGCAGCCGATAAAACTGATACGGGAGCGGGTTCTTCTCGTAATAGTCCTGGTGATACTCCTCAGCTGACCAGAAATGGCCAAGCGGCAGGATTGGCGTAACGACTTGGCGGCCAAGGATGCGCGTTGTTTCGGCGCGCGAGACCTCGGCGTCCGCGCGCTGCTCGGCAGAGGCAAAAATCGCGCTACGGTACGAAGGCCCGCGGTCACAGAATTGCCCGCCGCCGTCGAGCGGATCGTGATGGCGCCAGAAATGACGCAACAACTGGGCGTAGGAAACGCGCGCGGGATCGTAGGTTACGCGTACGGCCTCGGTATGACCTTCGTGATTGCGGTAGGTGGGGTTGGCAAGCTCGCCGCCGGTATAGCCAGAAACGGCGCCGATGACGCCATCAAGGTGCTCAAAATCACTCTCCACGCACCAAAAACAGCCGCCAGCGAATATTGCTTCGGCGCGCGGGGGATGAACCGGCTGCGCCGGGGCCTGAGCCGCGTTCAATCCAAACCCAGCGACAAGCGCCAGCATGAAGACCGCAAAAAGAAGAATTCGCATCTGATTATCCAATTCGGCTCCCCGATCGCATCCATATACGCTAGCCAGGGCGGCTCGGTTTCGTAACCGGCAGCTCTCCACAGCCGGAATGGCCTCCATGACAGAGAAATCATTGCGTCCGGTACGCTTTGCGCCCCTGGCCTTGATCGTGCTGGCGCTCGTGCTAGCGCTCGTGTTCCGGGTGCATGAACAGCTTTCGCTCGACCTGCTGCGCGCGCGGCGTGTGGAATTGGACGCGTTTGTCGCCGGGCACCTCGCGACGGCGCTCGCCCTCTATGCCCTCGTCTACATCGCGGCGGTCACGGTATCGCTGCCCGGCGCGACCATTTTAACGCTCACAGGCGGATTCCTGTTTGGTCCATGGCTGGGCGGCGGCGCTACCGTCGTCGCG
This sequence comes from Alphaproteobacteria bacterium, assembly GCA_031379565.1. Taxonomy (GTDB): domain Bacteria; phylum Pseudomonadota; class Alphaproteobacteria; order Caulobacterales; family Aquidulcibacteraceae; genus Vitreimonas. Next base: position 27 of record JANNFH010000098.1, on the reverse strand, counting down.
GCAACCTTGGGCGCTACCGGCGTCTTC
>JANNFH010000070.1:0-1689 GCA_031379565.1 Alphaproteobacteria bacterium | reverse complement strand
TGCGCCTGCGCCAAGCGCCACATCGTTGGCGTTGACTGCAATCGCTCCATTGCCGATCGCGACCGAGCCCGCGCCCGCCGACGACGCGGCGGGACCAACCGCCACCGAATCCGCGCCGCCCGCCGACGCGTCGGCAAGTTTTGAATTCGCATGGAAGTATTTGATGCCGGCGCCGCCATTGACACTGCTGTCAAGGGCCGCGAACGCGTTGCCTGCATTGCTATAGACCGTCCCGCCAATCGTATAGGCCGGCGCAATAATCTTTCCGGAGGCTGGATCAATGCCCGCGCCGCCGCCAAGCGCGTCAAGCGCGCCGCGCAATTGCGTGACATTCACGCCATCGGTGTTCAGTGTGCCTGCCGCGAGGTTCGCTAATTGCCGCTCGGCGCCGGCAGAACCAATCGACACAACATTCACGCGGCCCGCATCATTGGAGCCCGCGCCAAGCGCCACTGAATTGACGCCGCTTGATATTGCGCCCTGGCCAAGCGCAGTTGCGCCCGATGCCGCCGCTGAGGCGCCGTTGCCGAGCGCTGTTGCCTGCGGGCCGGCAGCCATCGAGCCATTGCCTAGGGCGGCGCTTTGCATGCCGCCCGCGTTAGCCCCCGGGCCAACGGCGAGAGAGTCCTGACCGGCGGCGGCGGGCCCTGCGGCTTTCGACGTGTTGTCGTAGGCAATGCCGCCTGATATTTGCGTGGAGAGGCTCGTCACTGCCTGGTTGGTTGCAAACAGCTGCGAGCCATTGACTGCATCGAGCGATGCGGCCGAGAGCGTCCCCGGCGCAATGCCAGTCAGCGCTACCTGAGTGGTGCCAAACGGGAGGCTGGCGTTCGCCGCCAAATCAACTGTCGGGGCAGGGTTGCCCGCCTTATCCGCCGTATATTGCACCGCCAGCTTGCCTTGCGCGCTAAGCGCTGAGCCGACATCGGCATAGGTGTTGCCAGCAATCACATAGGCGGGGAGTGTCACGGTCCCGTCAGCCGCAACCTTGGCGCCGCCGCCCAGCGATGCCGCCAGCCCTGTGCCGAGATTGTTTGCCGCCGCCGCAACGGTGAACAGCTGCGAGCCGTTGACGGCGTCGGTCGAGGCCGCCGATACCACGCCAGCCGCTAAATTCTGGATTTGCCGTTCCGCGCCTTTCGCGCCGACCGACACGACCGAAGCCGGCGCTGTGCCCGCCACTGTCCCGCCATTCAGAGTGAACACGCCCGTATTCGCCGCAGCCGTCACCGAGCCGGAGCCCAGCGCCACAGCGCCGGCATGGCCAGCAGTCGCGCCATTGCCCAGCGCCACCGCATTCACGCCGCCCGACACCGCCAGCGGCCCAATCGCCACTGAGTCTGCTCCCGCCGCCGACGAATCCGCCAGCACGGAATTGGCGTGGAAATACTTGATGCCCGCGCCGCCGGAGATGGAGCTGTCGATGGCCGAAAGCGCGCCGCCGACGTTGTTGTAGCTGCTGCCTGCGATCACATAAGACGGCGCGGTCTTGGTGGTGCCGTCGGGGTTGATCACCGTGCCGCCGCCAAGCAGCGTCTGCGTTGATGTCGCGAGATTGCCGATATTGGTGTTGACCGCCGTCACCGCCGCGTTCGCCGCAAACAGCTGCGAGCCGTTGACGGCGTCGGTGCTCGTTGCGCTCAGCCGCCCCGCCGCCACATTGGTGATGGTGCGTTCCGTGCCAGCGCC
>JANNFH010000065.1:0-3756 GCA_031379565.1 Alphaproteobacteria bacterium | reverse complement strand
GAACGCTGCTGCGCGCCTGATCTGCCGCCAGTCGCCCCAAAAACCCCCGGCCGAAGACGCTCAATCGTCCCAACACCCCGGCCACGCATCAAAAGCCAATGAAACCTGCTGCACCGGCGGCTTGTTCAGACTGTCCCTAAGCGATTATTTGCCGTGGGCGGCGCTCATTGCGCCCGGCGTGGTGCTCAACAAGGATGGCGCATTCCAGCGCACGCTGGCGTTTCGCGGTGTCGATCTTGATTCATCGACGCCATCGGAATTGATGGGCGCAAGCGCACGCTTGAACAATGCGCTGCGCCGGTTCGGCTCGGGCTGGTGCCTGCACGTGGAGGCCCGGCGGTCGCCAGCGCCTGGTTATCCCGATAGCCTTTGGCCCAATGCCCTCGCATGGCTGATCGATGAGGAGCGACGAGCGGTTTTCGAGCATGCCGGGGCGCGTTTCGAGAGCCAATATTTTCTGACGCTGACCTGGCTCCCGCCGGCGGAACGCCAGGGCAAGCTCGAAAGCATGTTGTTCGAGGGCGGCGGCCGTGCCGGCGCTACCGAAGCGGACACCGCCCCGTCTGTCGATTATCGCGCCCATCTCGAACGCTTCGTCGCCGAGAGCGAACAGCTCCTCGCGCTGCTGGAAACGATGGCGGCGGAGGCGCGCTGGCTTAATGACGAGCAGACGCTGACCTACCTCCATGATTGCGTTTCGGATCGGCCCCATCGCGTTGTGGCGCCCGAGACGCCGTTCCATCTGGATGCGCTCTTGTCTGATGCGCCGCTGGTCGGAGGCCTCGCGCCAAAGCTGGGCGCCAATCATCTGCGCGTGATCTCGGTTCGCAGTTTTGTCACCGAAACAGAGCCGGGCCTTCTCGACGCCCTCAATCGCTTGGCCATCTCGTATCGCTGGGTGACGCGGTTCTTGCCGCTCGACCGTGAAGAAGCGCGGCGCGAACTGGAGAAAATTCGTAAACGCTGGTTCTCGAAACGGAAGGGGTTGCTTACGCTATTACGCGAGGCGTTGTTCCGCGAAGAGGCAGCGCTCCTCGACAATGACGCTTCCAATCAGGCGGAGGATGCCGATTCCGCGCTTCAGGAATTGGGCGCCGACGCCGTGTGCGCCGGCTTTGCCACGCTTACGATTGTCGTCGCCGAGCCGACCGAAGAAGCGGCGGACGAAGCCGTTCGGCAAATCCAGCAGGTGACAGACGGCCTTGGTTTCGTGACCCAGGTTGAATCCATGAACGCCGTCGAGGCGTGGCTGGGTGGCCTTCCAGGGTCAGCCTATGCCGACGCGCGCCGGCCGGTGCTGTTGTCGCCGAGTCTTGCGCATTTGGTGCCGACGAGCGCGGTGTGGGCGGGCGCCGCACGCAACGCGCATCTGGACGGCCCGCCCTTGATGCTGACGGCAACAGACGGCGCAACGCCGTTTCGCCTCAACCTTCATGTCGGCGATGTCGGCCACACGCTGATTGTCGGCCCGACCGGCGCCGGAAAATCCGTTCTTCTCGCCACGCTCGCCGCCCAATGGCTGCGCTACCCCGACGCGCAACTCTATCTTTTCGACAAGGGGCGATCTGCACGCGCCACGATTCTAGGATTGCAGGGCGACTTCTTCGATCTCGGCGAAGAGGGCGCGCTCGGGCTCCAGCCTTTGGAACGGATCGACGACGAAGATGAGCGCGCCTGGGCGCTCGAATGGATTGTCGGCCTGCTCGCCGGCGCTAAGGTCGCGGTATCGCCTGAGCGAAAAGCAGAACTCTGGCGCACGCTGGAGGTGCTGGCGGGCCGTGCTCGTGACGATCGCACGCTGACCTTGTTTGCGGCCTTGGTGCAGGACCGCGACGTGCGGGCCGCACTTCAGCCCTTCACGCATGTCGGACCATACGGCCGGCTGCTCGATGTCGAACAATCCTCACTGGGCTATGGCGCGGTCCAGGCGTTCGAGATGGATGACCCGATGCGCCGGCCTGACGCCGCCGGCGCGGTCCTCGCCGCGCTCTTTCATGCTCTTGAGCAACGCTTCGACGGCCGCCCGACCATGCTGGTCCTCGATGAAGCATGGCTCTTCCTCAAAGACGCGTTCTTCGCCGCGCAAATCCAGGACTGGCTGAAGACGCTGCGCAAACGCAACGTCGCCGTCGTGTTCGCCAGTCAGGAATTGGCGGACGTGGAGGCGAGCCCGATCGCCTCCACCATCATCGAGGCCTGCGCCACGCGCATCTTCCTCCCCAATGATCGTGCCCGCGAGCCACGCTCGCGCGCCTTCTATGAAGCGCTTGGTCTCAACGCCCGCCAGATTGGCCTGATCGCCGGCGCGACGCCGAAGCGCGACTACTACTTCGTGTCGCGCGAGGGTTGCCGCCTCTTCGAGCTGGGGCTTGGTCCGGCCGCTCTCGCCTTCGTGGGCGCGTCGCGTCCCGAAGATCACACGATGATGGACCGCGTCGCGGCAGAGGCAGGGCCGGCTGGCTTCGCGGCGGCCTGGCTGGAGGCGCGAGGACTTCGCGAGGCGGCGGACGCTGTTCGACGTTTCAAGCGCGTCTCAGCGCCAGCGCAATCCGATCCGTCCCCAAAGATCGAACACCTCATTCCCGCAGAATAGGAGCAGCTCATGCGTGGATCATTGTCAAAACTCTTGGCGGGCGCGGCGCTGGCCGCATTGCTCGCGGTCGGGCCGGCACAGGCCCAATTGCCGGTGATTGATCCCGCAAATCTGGCGCAAAGCGTCATTCAGGCGGCACACGCGCTCGAACAGATTCACAACCAGGTCCAGCAAATCGAACAGCAGGCCCGGATGCTGGCGCGCAACCCGCTTCAACTCTCGCCCGAACTCACCGCCTCCATTCAACGGGCACGCTCTCTCTTCACTACGGCGCAGGGCATTGCGTTTGATGTGCAAAAGGTCGGGGAAGACATTCGCACGCTCTATCCGGATACATGGGAGAACTTCAATCTCCGCGATATCGTTTCGCGCTCCGATCAATGGATCGCCGAAGATCGCCGCGCCCTTGAGCGCGCGATGCGCGCCGAAGCGAACGCCGCAGAGGCTGTCGAGACATCCCGTGGTCGCATCAGCAGTGCGCTCTCGGCTTCATCCGGCGCGGAAGGCCAAACCGGCGCCGTGCAGGCCGGAAACCAGCTCCTCGGCATTCAAGCCACGCAACTCGCCGAAATCCAGGCGCTGCTCGCCGCCCAAAGCCGCGCGCTGACGACCGAGAGATTGCAACGCGCTGCGCAAGAGGCGCGAGGCCGAGAAATTCAACGCCGCGCGTTTCCAACTGAATCCACGGGCGACCTACCGCCCGCGCGCACTGCATTCTGAGGATAGCGCGCCATGGACCCGTCGACAGTCAATTCCTTCCTCGACCAGTTTCTGGCGGTGGCGGATTCCGGCTTCGGTCTGATCCGCGGCGACGTCAACTTCGTGCTCAATGCGCTGATCGTGATCTCGATCGTGCTGGCGGGCGCCCAATGGGCGCTGGCGGGAGAAGCGCCGATGGCGCCATTTTTCCGCAAGGTGTTGTTCATCGGGCTGTTCGCGTTCCTCATCAACAATTGGGAGGCGCTTGCAACCGCGATCAATCAATCGGGCGCGATGCTCGGCCTGCGCGCCGGCGGCGGATCGATGACCATGGCGGACCTTCACAACCCAGGCCGCGTCGCGCGCATTGGCATGGATCTATTCGGCCGGACGGTCGCGCTGTCGGAAGGCATGAACATCCTCACCGATTTCATTCCGATGGTGACGATCCTCCTTGCCGCAGT
>JANNFH010000271.1:0-2066 GCA_031379565.1 Alphaproteobacteria bacterium | reverse complement strand
TTCAACGACGCGCCGCAGGTCATCGAGCAGTGTCGCATCCTGGCTCACGAGTGAGTGCCGGCCGCCGCCCTCGTGACGAACCCGACCGTTCGGAAACGGCGCCGCATCGAGTTGCTTCAGTCCACGTCCGAGCGTCGAGCGCGCGTATCCGGTGATCTTGGCGACAGCCTCAAGACCACCCCGCCCAGCCGACCGGACCTCGCCCGCGGCGAACAATCGTCGCCGCCGCTCATCGAGCTTCGACCCGACATCATCCCACCGCTGGCGAATCGCTTGCCTGTCGATCATGCCAACCGGCATACTGGCGGCGCGCGCGCCCTGGAATCCCGCAGCCCCGAGTCACATCACCACATGGCGGCAGGGCACGAACCGATTCATTAGTTTTGGCGATTGTCCTTAGTCGCGACACCGGCGGCGTGGTAAAGGTCGGCCGACGTTCACGCTTGCCTACCCCGATTGTGCGGGTATCGACGTGGGCTCGGCGTCGCATTTCGTTTCGGTGCCGCCGGACCGCGATGGGCAGCCGGTGCGCGAGTTCAAAAGCTTCACGGACGATCTGGTCAGGCTCTCCGCCTGGCTAACGGCGTGCGGGATCAAGACGGTGGTGATGGAGAGCACGGGGGTTCATTGGATCGCGCTCGACGAACTGTTGGCAAGCCGTGGGTTCGACGTGCATCTGGCCAATGCCCGGCATGTCAAGAGCGTGTCCGGGCGCAAGAGCGACGTGCTCGATTGCCAATGGGTGCGTGAGCTGATGAGCTTTGGCCTGCTTAAAGGCGCGTTCCGGCCGGCGCAGGAGGTGGGCGCGTTGCGCGCGATCATGCGCCAGCGCGACCGCCTTCTGGCCGACCAGTCACGGCAGGTCCAGCACATGCAGAAAGCGCTGGCGGAGATGAACATCCAGCTCGCCAACGTAATCTCCGACATCGTCGGCGAAACCGGCCAACGCATCGTGCGCGCGATTGTGGCCGGCGAACGCGACCGCCATCGACTGGTGAGCGCGGCGCGGCGACCGCATTCACGCCAGTGAAGAGGAGGTCGCGCGTGCGCTGCAAGGCACATGGCGGCCGGAGCATCTGTTTGCCCTGAGGCTGTTTACCCTGAGGCAGGCGGTGGCGTTGTTCGACAGCTATGCTGGTCTCTTGGCCGAGTGCGACCAGGAACTCGAACGCCTGCTCGCCCCGCTGGCCCGCCACGACGATCTGGGCGCGCTCGGCAAGCCCAAGCGCCGCGGTCGCGCCAAGAATGCGCCGCGCTTCGACGTGCGTACCGCGCTGTTGCGGACCTGCGGCGTGGACGTGACGCGCATCGACGGCATCGACACGACGACGGCGCTGAAAGTGATCTCGGAGACTGGCCCCGACCTCAGCCGGTTCCCGTCGGTCAAGCACTTCTGCTCGCGGCTGAACCTGTGTCCGAACACGCGCATCTCCGGCGGCAAGCGGCTGACAGGCGGCGAAAAGAAGCGGGCCGATCGCGCGGGGCAGGCGTTCCGCCAGGCGGCGGTGAGCATGCAATCGTCCAAATCTGCGCTCGGTGCCTTCTTCCGGCGCAAGGCGGCGCACCTCGGCAACGGGATCGCGGTCAAGGCCACTGCGCACAAGCTGGCACGGCTGTTCTACAACGCCCTGACCAAAGGCATGGTCTTCACCAAAGGCATGGTCTACGTTGATCGCGGCATGGCAGCTGAAGACGCGCGCTGCGCCGAGCGCACCCTCAAGCACCTCACCAAACGCGCCGCAGCCATCGGCTACGCCCTCTTGCCCGTCAATCAAAACCCAACAAAAACAATGGGCCCCGGATGTGTTTCTTGAGAGCGCGCGCCTTCGGCGCGTATTGCACCGCGGCCGGGCGATGGCGTTGCGTGGTGGAGCACGAGCGTGATGCGGCGGTGACGGAGCGTGGAATGGTGCAATACGCGCGAAGGCGCTATTGCACCCTCCTATGAGGCGGAACTTGTCAAGCGCCGAGCGCGATCTTTTGTTTTTTGCTACATGTCTCTCATCCTTGGAAGGCGCGCAGGGGAACAGTGTTTGCGTGACAATGGCGTTCCGCGGGCCGGTCGA
>JANNFH010000002.1:0-8675 GCA_031379565.1 Alphaproteobacteria bacterium | reverse complement strand
TGCGCATCGGCTGTGCCGGGCAGCATTGCTGCTTGAGAGGACAGCCGTCGCAGTCTTTCTTGCTGGCGCGGTAGAGTCTTTGCCCCGCCTTGGTCACGCCGGTGCGATGGGTCTGAAACCTGCGCCGGAATTGCTTCAGCGCCTTGCCGCCCGGGCACGTGTAGCTGTTGGCGTCGGCATCAAAAACGAAATCGGAGCGGCTGAATGTGCCGTCGTCGCGCTCGCCTTTGTCCCACGCCGGCACGTGCGGCTCGATCTTCTTCTCATCCACCATCCAGGCCAGGATCTCCGCGGTTCCATAAGCGGTGTCGCCGATGAGCCGCTTCGGCTTCATGCCAAAACGATCCTCGACGCGATTGATCATCGCCTTCGTGGCGTTGACTTCCGCCGTGCGCAGCGCCGGGGTGGCGGCGACATCCATGATCACGGCGTGTTTCACATCGATCAGGTAATTGGTGCACCAGCCGAAGAAGGCGGGCCGGCCGACCGCTGCGGTCAGGCGGGAAGCTGGATCGGAAAGCGAAATCGCCTTCGGTGGCGCAGCTTGCGGGTCAAGGCCGTTGAGATACTCGCGCACTGCGCGGCTGGGGCCGCCGCCGCCGGAGCCATCGGTCCAATCGTGATCGTCGCCGCCCGCGATATGGTTCTGGCGATTGGCATCGGCGCGAATGATGCTCGCATCCGTCGCGAAGCCTTCGCCCCCGACTAAGCCCTTCTCCATGCAGGTCGTGACCGTCGCCTCGAACACATGGCGCAGGATGTCAGCGTCGCGGAAACGGCCATGGCGGTTCTTCGAGAACGTCGATTGGTCGGGGATCGGATCTTCAAGCCCAAGCCGACAAAACCAGCGGTAGGCCAAGTTGAGCTGCACTTCTTCACACAGGCGCCGCTCAGAGCGGATGCCATAGCAATAGCCGATCAGCAACATCCGGATCATCAGCTCAGGGTCGATCGAGGGACGTCCCGTATGAGAGTAGTGTGGCGCGAGCTGCGTCCGCAGGCCTGAGAGGTCGAGCACAGCATCGATTTTGCGCAGCAAATGATCGGCCGGAACATGTTGATCGAGATTGAACCGGTAAAACAGCTGATCTTGCGATCCCGTCTTCTCTCCCATCATCGCCGTCTCCATCGCTTGCCCTAAAGCCAATGGAATCACTGTTCGATCTCTAAATCACGCCTACGACGAGGAGTTTTTCATCAGAATTCGCCGGAAGCGGTCGCTCGACGGCAGGGTCTATCAAGGTCCAATATCCGTCTGCGGCAAGTCTACAAATGCCAGGATTGATCGAAGGCACTCGGGACGAACTTGATCAAATCCAAAACCCAAGCGTCCCCAGGGCTCGTCGCGCCCCAAGGTGGTTTCTGAATAAAGGGAATGGGGCGACGCGTCGCTCACAAAAGGCAACGGTCCGTAATCCAAGAGAATTCGCGCCCTATCCAAACAAACGTCTTGAATGCGGACCCACAGCATCGCCTGCGTTCCTGTGATTGCAGGTATTTGAAACTTTACCTGATCAGCAGGAATGCCCGCTATTTCCGCTTCGTTCACGGCGTAAAATCGCGCGACCTCTCTTCGATCTTCTATCAGGGGCAGCCGGACGCCAACGAGCGCTTCCGCTTGTTGCACCGTCGTTGGCGGCGATCCCCTCAGTTCCGATACAAAATTGGCGAAACGTTCGTATTGCGATAGTTCGCGTTCTGGACCGCATCCTGCGATGACCAGCAACGCCGCTGCCAGCGAACCAACTAACCGCCTTCTCGGAATCCAAAACGTGCCGCGCATTGCATCCCGACTACGCTGCTGGGTGGGACTGATAGTATATTTCTAGGGCGCGACGAACGTCCACAGCCAAAAGCGGACCCCGAGGATGACGGGCGCCGCAAAAGTCCCTAGGTTAGCCCCATGTCGATGGACGGACTGGAAGACGAAGTGGCCGAACGGCCCGAGCGACCCAAGCTCTCTTATCCTTTAGGCGACCCCCCGCCGGCAGGGGAGGCGCGCGAAGTCGCGCCTGGGATTTTCTGGGTGCGCATGCCGCTGCCGTTCGCGCTCAAATGGATCAATCTGTGGCTGCTCGAGGACGGCGACGGCTGGACCATCATCGACACGGGCGTTGGCATCGAGGAATCGCGCGAGCATTGGCGCACGATTTTTCAGGCGACGCTCGGCGGCAGGCCCGTAACCCGCGTCATCTGCACGCACATGCATCCCGATCACATCGGTCTCGCGGGTTGGATCTGCCGAAAGTTCGGCGCGCCGCTGTGGATGAGCCGGCTCGAATACGTCGTGGGGCGCGTGCTGGTGGCCGATACCGGCCGCGAGGCGCCTGAGGACGGCGTGAAATTCTACCGCGCCGCCGGCTGGGATGAAGACGCGCTCAATTCCTACAAGCTGCGCTTCGGCGGCTTCGGCAAGGCGGTGTCGCGTCTGCCGGATTCCTATCGCCGCATCAGCGAGGGCGAGGTCATCGAGATTGGCGGCAGGCCATGGCGGCTCGTCTCCGGCAATGGTCATTCACCCGAACACATCTGCCTGTGGCAAGAAGAGCTGAAGCTGTTCATCTCCGGCGATCAGGTACTGCCGCGCATTTCCTCCAACGTCTCGGTGTTCCCGACCGAACCTGAAGGCGACCCGCTTACCGACTGGATCAATTCCTGCCACAAGCTGCGCGCCGAGATCCCCGCTGACGTGCTGACGCTGCCCTCGCACAACGAACCTTTCCTAGGGCTGCACCAGCGGCTCGACCATCTGGTTGACGGGCACGAGCGCTCGCTCGACCGGGTGGAAAAACGCCTGCGCGAAGCGCCGCGGCGGGCGGTGGATTTGTTCGGCGCGCTGTTCGCGCGCAAAATCGGCGCGGATTTGATTGGCATGGCCACCGGCGAGGCCATCGCCCACGCCAATTGCTTGATTGCGCGCGGCCGCGCGCTGCGTGAAACAGATGCCGAGGGAATCGCCCGCTATGTCCCCACCTGAAACGCCCAATCCAGAACAGCGCTCCAATAGCGCCATTCTTTGCGTCGGCATTGGCGGCGCGTTGATGGTTTTGTCCTGGGTGCTCGGGGTTGGCGGCGTGCTGGCCACGGCTTTGGCGGGCGGTGATCCCGCGGCCATGGCCGGCGGCATCGGCGCGCTGATCGCGCTGCCTCTGACCGCGCTCGCCGGCATGCTTCTCATTATCGTCGGCGGCATCTGGATGTTCGCCCGGGTGGTTGCCGATTCCCGCGAGGGCGCTGACAAGGAACGCTACCGCAACGTGCAGCGCTGAGCTCTGGAGCCAACATGATCCTTTCAAGTACTTTTGACGTGCATGGTCGCACCGTGACCCAGCACCTGGGCCTGGTCCGCGGCAACGTCGTGCGCTCGCGCTTTATTGGGCGCGACATCGTCGCCAGTCTGCGCATGATCGTCGGCGGTGAGATTCACGAATACACCAAGCTGCTCGCAGAGAGCCGCGAACAAGCGCTCGACCGAATGGTGGCGCAAGCGCAAGGGCTGGGCGCTGATGCGGTGATTGGCCTGCGTTTCGAAACCACCGACGCCGGCCAGGGCCAGGCGACGGAAGTTCTCGCTTATGGGACGGCGGTGAAGCTGGGTTGAGGTTGCGGCAGCGGTGCGGCCTGCGCCAAGCGCCACGCCAGCAAAGCCACCAGTCCGGCCGAAAGATCAAGCATCGCCCCGAACGCGATCACGAAGAGGGCGTGGTGGCAGGCGAGGTGCGCCGCAGGCGTGGCGGCCAATTCGCCAAGGCGCCAATCGGCGGCGCGGCGCAGCGCCCAATCGAACACCGCCGCGGTTGCGGCAAACCCGAGCGCAAGCGGCGCGAGCGCCGGCAGGTGGGGCAAGTCGAGCGGCAAGCCCGCCACCATGTGCGGCGAGGTATAGGCTACTAGCGTCAATCCGTAGAGCGGTGTGAGCCACGCGTGCGCCAACGCGGCTAACGTGTTTTCAGCTGGCCGCCCGGCGGCGAGGGCCAAGCGTTGGGCTTCACCCACGCTCCATTTGGCGTCCACGAACAGGCGCCAGGCAAACGCCAGTCCGATCGCGGCGGCCAGGCCGACGAAGGCGCCGACCAGCGCGAATGCGAATGCGGGGCCGGCGAACGCCATCCAATCGACGCGTTGTCGATCATTGCGCAACAACGCGTGCGCGGCCAATATTCCGAGGCAGAGCAGAGCCGCCGGAGGCGCCGCGAGTGAAATGGCGCCGGCGCCAAGCGCAATTAGCAATGCGCTCGCCGATCTGCCGATCACGATCCGCCTGACTGCGCCGTTTCCCATGCTGGGCTCCAAGCGCGTCTCCGCGCCGTTAGCCCTTGGCATGCGCCATCGTTGTGAATCCTACGTAAACGCTAAAGCGGATTCCGCGTTTCACGCATGTTTCACGCACACGGCGTATTATTGTGGCGCTGGCTGCCCGACCTGTTCCTGTTCGACCTGGGCTTGCAACGCAGCGTCGTTCGGCGTGGCGACCGAGCGGATCAGCGCCTCGTAATCGGCCATCGGCTCGGCGCCTTCATAGGTTTGGCAATAGGTTTGCAATTCTAGGCCTGGACGCAATTGAATGGCGCCATGGACGATGCGCGCCGCCGCCTGGATTTCCGCGCGCTGGATTGGCCAAAAGCGCCCATCTTTTTCTGATGCGCGAGAAACTACGCGCGCGGAATTACCTTGAAAAACGGTGGTGATCCCGTTGGCGGTGCGCGCCCATGCTTCATCGGTGTAGGTCGCGTCGGCGCCACCAGCGTTGTACACGGCGCGTGCGCTGACCGTGGCCGTTTCCGGTCGAGGAATAGCCAGCACATGACATTCAACATCGGCGTTGCCGACGATGACATACGTCATGGCCGGCTGGTGTTGATCCATCACCGACCAACTGGAGGGCGCGTCAAAGGATACGCGCCCGCCCGGGTCGCTCCACACCCGGGCATGGGCGCCTCCGGATGCCGCGGCGAGGCCAAGGCTGGCGACGGCGGCGAAGGCTAAGCAGCGCATGGATTTCCTCCGATAGGGGGCCCTCTGCGGGCAGCATTGACCTCCATTTTATGGCATCAAGGCGGCAGCCGTCAAAATCCAGGTTCCTGGCGTCGCCAAATGGCGCTTTATGGTCCACAAACCGGAGCTTCACCCATGAGCCTTGCGGGCAAAACCCTATTCATCACCGGCGCCAGCCGGGGTATCGGCCTCGCCATTGGCCTGCGGGCGGCCCGCGACGGGGCCAATATCGTCATCGCCGCCAAAACCGCCGAACCGCACAAGAAGCTCCCCGGCACCATCTTCACCGCCGCCGAGGAGATTGAAAAGGTTGGCGGCCAAGCCCTGCCGCTGGTGGTGGATGTGCGTGATCCAATCAACGTTCAAGAGGCGGTGGAAAAGGCGGCGGCGCATTTCGGCGGCATCGACATTTGCGTCAACAACGCTTCGGCCATCCAAATGACCGGCACGCTCGCCACCGACATTCGCCGCTACGATCTGATGCACCAGGTCAATACGCGCGGCACGTTCGTGGTCACCCGCGCCTGCATTCCGTTCCTGAAGCGCGCCGCCAATCCCCATGTGCTGATGCTGTCGCCGCCCTTGGACATGAGCCCGCACTGGTTCGCCGGCCATGTCGCCTACACGATGGCGAAATACGGCATGAGCATGTGCGTCCTGGGCATGGCCGAGGAGTTCAAAGCCGACGCCATCGCCGTCAACGCGCTCTGGCCCCGCACCGGCATCGCCACCGCCGCGATCGAGTTCGCACTGACGGGCGAAGAAGGCATGAGGCATTGCCGTACGCCCGACATCATGGCCAACGCCGCCTACGCTATTTTCAACACGCCAGCGCGCGAATGCACCGGGCATTTTTTCATCGACGACGTGCTGCTCTACGAATCCGGTGAACGCGATTTCGACAAATACCGCGTCGATCCGAGCAAACCACTGATGCCGGATTTCTTCGTGCCGGCGGATTGCGCGCTGCCGCCAGGGGTGAGCATGGCGGCAGTGGCGGGGTGACGGATGAGCCTTTCGGTGCCGCCTTGGGCCCCCAATCTTCGCGCTGAAGGTTGGGTGAACATCCATGACATCGTCCCGCAGCCAAAGCGGCTCTCGGCGGTGGATGCCTTCTTGGGCGATCAAGGAGCCTCCACACTGGTTTTGGGAAAGGACTCTGCGCCCGCTTCTGTGTTCCACAAGCTCGTCGCGCAAGGCGTGCTTGATCCCTACCGGCACGATGAGAAGCTTCCAACAAATCGAAACTTGAGCCGCGTGTTGGCTGGCGTCGGCGTAGAAGCGCCACTCGACGGGAGCAGGGCGCGAACGTGCGGCGTCTATTATGCAAACGCTTACTGGCTCTTGCGCGGCGACGGAAAATACAGCGGCTCGCTCAAGAATCGTGAGCAGGCACGGCGAGAGAGTGGGCGAATCGTGGAGTACATGCTGACGTCGCTGCCGCGTCTTGAGCGGGTCGTCGTCATGGGGTCGGACGCCTACGATGCGCTGCTTAGTCTGTTCGGGCTGAAAGGAGATTGGCGCACTGACATGACCCAGCAACGCGTTCTCCGCGCGGACAAATTCAGGATATTCCCAACCGCGCACCTTGGGTTCTTCGGCCCGGGCAACCGCGTGCCAGGCGCTTCACGGACGGAGTGCTGGCGCGCCATAGCGGAAGACTGGAAACGCGCGTTCGAGTAACCCCCCGCCCTCGCCATGAACAACACAGCACAGCATTTTACGCGCAATGGAACCCTTCCCGGATTCGGGTGTGGCGCGAGCCTAAAGGCGGCGCTCCCATGTCGCCCGCATCCTGCGGCGCCGGTCAGGGCTCGATTACCGCGCCGCCGCGGGCAAAGTTCAGCACCTCCGCGCCGACATTGTATTCAAGCCGCTGAATCACGCCGGTCTGCATTTCCTCGGCTGTGGCGACATTGCGCTGTAGCCAGCGGAAGGGCGTGACGACACCGTTCACAGCTCGAAAATCTGAATATTCCGACTCAATCACAACAGGCGCCGGGTCGACGTCCGGGTGCAGCGCGCGGACATCGCGCGCGCGGTCCATCATCCAGGTTTCCGGATTGATGTAGCGCCAGGTCTCAAAGCCGTCGGCCAGGCGCAGCTTGATCTTGTGATAATTGATGCCGGCGATTTGCTCGCGTCCTTCCAGCGTCAGCGTGTGCCTCCGCCGCGCCAGGGCGTGCAGGCCGAACAGATTGAACTCGATCCCGTGCGCGAGCGCGGCTGCGCCGATCGCCGACCCCGGCTCGGCGGCAGCTTTGTCGCCTTCCCACGACCAGGCGCCCTGGGCGTCGATGCCCTCGCTGAAAGCGCGAGCGCCCTCGTAGAAAACATCGACGCGCATCAGGCCATCGGTCGAGGCGATGTAGCGCCCCAAGACGGTGAAGGTGGGTTCGACCACCTCAGCTATGTTGAGCGTGTTGCGCACCGCATCGAGCGCGGCGGCGCCGCCGCGCGCCTCGGCATGGCGGGCGAGGATTGTCGCCAGCGTGGTGGCGTCATTGGCCTGGCCGGGCGTGGCGCAGGCGCTCGTCGCCAGCGCCGCCAAAACTGCGCGCCGATTGATATTGCCCATTCTCAAAGCTCTCCAGGCCAACGTTTACATCCGTAGTCAGTTATTGACTACAGATGTAATCATCAAGTCAAGTGAGAAAACAGGGGTTCCGGTCTTGGCCTTCGGGGCGGGCGCTTTTACCTACCGCGCTCCCAAGGGGCTCCCCGTGCAATCCATCATCACTATTCGCGACGTGACTAAAACCTATGCCTCCGGGCTGCAGGCGCTGAAGCCGATCAATCTCGACATCATGCAGGGCGAAATTTTCGCGCTGCTTGGCCCCAATGGCGCCGGCAAGACGACGCTGATCTCGGTCATTTGCGGCATCGTCAATCCGTCGAGCGGCACCATCATCGCCGACGGGCACGACATCATCCGCGATTACAAGCAGGCGCGCCGCAAGATCGGCTTGGTGCCGCAGGAATTGCACACCGACGCTTTCGAGCGGGTGATCGATACGGTGAGTTTCTCACGCGGCCTGTTCGGTTTCCCGCCCAGCCCCGCGCATATCGAAAAGGTGCTGCGCGAACTTTCACTGTGGGAAAAGCGAAACGACCAGATCAGGACGCTATCGGGCGGCATGAAGCGCCGGGTGATGATCGCCAAGGCGCTCAGCCACGAGCCGAAAATCCTGTTCCTCGACGAACCCAGCGCCGGCGTCGATGTCGAGCTCCGCCGCGACATGTGGGAGATGGTGCGCCGGCTGCGCACCAGCGGCGTCACCATCATCCTCACCACCCATTACATCGAAGAAGCCGAAGAGATGGCCGACCGTGTCGGCGTTATCTCCAAAGGCGAGCTGATCGTCGTCGAGGAAAAGTCCGTGCTGATGCGCAAGCTTGGCAAGAAGCAATTGACGCTCGAATTGCAAAATCCGCTGGAGCGCGTGCCTGAAGCGCTTGGCGATTACAGCTTGGCTCTCGCAGGAGGCGGGCGCCAGCTGGTCTACAGTTTCGACGCCCAGGCCGATCAAAGCGGCATCGCCGCGCTGCTGCGCCGGCTCGGCGAAGCAGGGATTGAGTTCAAGGATCTCCACACCGAGCAAAGCTCGCTCGAGGATATCTTCGTCAGCCTGGTGAGCGCCCGTTGAGTGTAACGCTTGACATATAATGCATGGCGTTAC
>JANNFH010000253.1:0-26147 GCA_031379565.1 Alphaproteobacteria bacterium | reverse complement strand
TGGGCGGGTGAAGATTCTGCCGATGCTGAGCGATGCGGCGCTGCGCGCGCTCTATGAGCGCGCGCGCTGTGTGGTGATCCCCTCGGTGCTGGAAGGCTTTTCGCTACCAGCGGCGGAGGCGATGTGGTGCGGCGCGCCGCTTGTGTTGTGCAATCGCACGGCGCTGCCGGAGGTCGGAGGGGAGGCGGCGCTCTATTTCGAACCGGAAGATGGCGAGGGCCTCGCGGCGCAAGTGCGCGAGACATTTGACCCCGCTGCCCGCGCCCGCTTGTGCGAAACCGGCGCGCTGCAGCGTGAGAAGTTCCGTTGGCGCGCCTCGGCGCGGCAGCTGCTGCAAAACTATTTAAGTTAGATCGGCTCGGCCGGCATGGAATTGCGAGCCAGGATTTTATCGAAACCGCTAATGTAGCGCTCGTAGGGCATCGTGCCCGCGTGCGCCTGCGCTTTGGCGACGATCGCTGCTTTCTCTTCCGGTGATAGCGCCAGCAGGCGGGTCATGCCGTCGGCGACGGAATCCGCATCATAGGGATCGACCAGGATGGCGTTGCGATCCATCGATTCTTCCTGGACGGTTCCGCGCGACACGACGGATACAAGGCCTTCTTGCGCGGCTTCGAGCGGCGGCAAACCAAAGCCCTCAAGCAGCGAGGGCAACACCATGCCGGCGGCGTTGCGGAACAGCCAGCGCAACTGATCTTCGCTGACATAGCCGAGCGGATAAACGCCCGGCGTGGCGCGCGCGGCTTCAAGGATTTCCTCAGCGCCGACGCCGCGGGCGCCGCAAAATACATAACTTACGCCTTGCTCGAAAAGGCCCGAGCGGCGGTAGGCCTCGATAATGCGCAAATGGTTTTTGCGTTTTTCGAGCGCGCCGATGGTGAGCAGGAACGGGGCTTTCACGCCTTCCACGGGCGCGCTCGTCGGCTTGCCGATATCTTGGCGCACATACATGCGGCAAACGCCGAGGAAGCGCGGATTGTCGCCGTAGAGCTTCCGGTATTCGTTGCGGGTGAAATCGCTGACCGTGATGACGCCGGGATTTACCGCGGCGATCTTATCGTAGGCCTGGTGGTAGAGGCGCACGCCGGTTGGATCGAACAGATCAGGGTGCGTGATCGGGCCGACATCGTGGCAGATGACGATGTCGCTCGGGCGCAATTGCGTGCGTAAAACATAGAGTGGGTCCATGAACAGGACCGGCATGTCGGGATGCGAACGGGCGAGGATATTGGAATCGCCCATCGTTGCCAATTCCAGCAACATGGCGCGTCCGGCGACTTTGCGCAAAAGCGTGGGCTGGGGCTGGAACGGCAGGCGCCAATAACGAACGCGCGGAAAATAGTGCGGCAAGTCGCGCAATAAGTCGTTGCAGATGTGATAGGCGCCGGTGCGGTTGATCAGCGCCAGCGAAAAATCCGCGGTGTAGATGGGATGGTCGGCCATCCCGGTTACGCTGGCCGCGGAGCGGGCGAAAACAAAGTCTCTTGCAGCCAGCCGAAATTGTACCAGAAGCGCAGGAAATATTCCTGGCTGGCGTCGGGAATAAAATAGAGCGGCGCGAGAGCCAAGAATTTTAGCGCGACCGCGGCGGTCCCGGCAAAGCTGTGTCTGACGTCCAGCAGCCGCTCGATGCGAAGATCGGAGCGACCGTCCCAATAGGCCCGCCGCGCCGCCCAGCGGCGCGTCAGGCGTTCGCGGTGGATGTGATGGCCGACCTTGATGCGGTCGGAATACCAGATGCGTCCGCCGCGCCGCAGCAATTGCTGCACCGGAAATTTGTCTTCGCCACTGATCAGGGAGCCGCCAACGCGGCCGAGTGTCTCGGGAAAGCCGCCGACATCCTTGAGCGCTTGGGTGCGGAAAAACAAATTGGCGGCGACGACACGTGGCGCGGGCGTCTGATCGTATTCGCCTTCAAGCTCGATTGTTGACAAGAGCTGTTGCCAGCGTGGACCGAGCGGGCGTTCCGCGCCCTTCGGAATAATGGGGTGCACGGCGCCGCCGACGATGACGAAGCGATCGGGCGCGTTGGCGGTGATCTCAAGTGCGGCCTTGGCCCAATCAGGCGAGGGCACCGCGTCGTCGTCGAGCGTGGCGAACCATGCGCCCTTGGCTTGGCGCAGGATGGTGTTGCGGGCGCGCGAGAGACCAGGCTCATCGAGGCGCAAGAACGCGATTCCGGGATAGGCAGCCACTGCTTCGGCGACCAGGGCGGCCTGATCCGGCGCGCTGGCGCTGTCGACCACGATCAGTTCGAACGCCGGGCCAAGTTGGAGCATAAGCGCGGCCAAGCATTCTGCGAACATGTCGGCGCGGTTGTGGGTGCAGAGCGCTATGGTGATTTTGACGTCGGACACGCTTGCCTCTTCCGGCAGTGCGCTGGTTAACGTTTCGGTATCCATTTCGCCCTGCGCCAATCGAAAATACAGTCTTCGCCAAAACAGCTTAAGGCCCAGTGACGGCCGCTGACGACAGGGCGTCCATTACCTTCACCTTGCGCGCGCTTCGTGTCGACGTCGCCGCGTGCTTTTGGCAAGCGGCGCTTCAGCCTTAATTCACCGCTTGCTGGCAGCGTCACGGAGGTTTTCCGCGCGGGTCGGCTTTCATGTCTTATGCGACGCATTCAACGCTGGCGAGCGCCGCCGATGCGCGCCGGCGCGAGCTGCCGGCGGCGGTGGCGTTAACAATTCTTATTGGCGGGTTAGCCGCGGCGATCCTGGGCGGCGCTGGCGGAGTGGCCTGGGCTGGCGCCATCGCGCTGATGCTGATTATCGACGCTGAGCTTTATCGCCGGCTCGACCTCGCCGAGGCTCGGCTCGAAGGGCGCGTGCTTGCGGCGCTTGCCGGCTGGGCGTTTTTCATGTCGGCGCTCTATGCAGTTTTGCCCACGGCGCTGTGGTTCAATGGCGAGGCCGCTGGCGCGGCGGCGGCCATGGTGCTGTGGGTCGCCGGCGTGGCGCGGTGCTTCAATGGCGGCGCTGGGCGGATAGGGATCGCCCTTGCCGGCGCGGCCCCGCCGGCGCTGGCGCTGTTGATTTCGCCTTTGGCTTTGGCCGCGGCCAGCGCCAGGCCCGATTGGGATTTCGCTTTGATCGCCGCGGTCGGCGGCGGCGCGCTGATGGCCTATGTGGTGCAGGTGCGATTGAGCAGCGCTGTCGCAGAAGCACCCAATACTGGCGCTGGCGAGGATGCGCAGCACACTTTGACGCGGTTGTTGTTGGACCTGCCTGGGTTCGCAGCACTGCTCATAGATCGCGACGGGCGCATCGTCACCATGTCGCGGCCGATCGAGGAAGTGAGCATCGCGGAAGCGGTGGGGCGGCGGGCCGATACATTATGCCCTTGGGCGGACGTGCGCTGGCGCACGGCTTTCGCACGCGCGCTTGGCGGTGAACACGTGGTCTGCGGCCGCGAAGGCGCAACCTCGGATTACGCGCCATGGTTCGCATGGGAGGTGCTGCCTTGGCGCAACGCCGACGGCGCGATTTGCGGCGTGCTGACCCACGGGCGCGAGATCGCAGCCCGAGCGAGCCTGCCCGCGATGAGTGCGGCCCAGAGACGGGTTGGCTTGGTCATCGACGATTCCTCCTCGGCGACGGCGCCGATCCATCCCTTGGCAAAGACAGCGTGAGAATTTGGCCATGCGCATTTTGATTGCTGAAGATCATCCCGATAACCGTGAGATGCTGACCAGGCGTCTCCAACGGCGTGGGTACGAGGTGCACGTCGCCGAAAATGGCGCCGAGGCGGTCGAGAAAGCCAGGAGCTGCGCGCCAGATTTGATCCTGATGGATATCTCGATGCCGGTGATGTCGGGCATCGAGGCGACGATTGCGCTGCGGCAGTCGCCGGACATGAGCAAGATCAAGATCGTGGCGTTGACCGCGCACGCCATGGAGAGCGCGCGCCAAGAATGCATGGACGCTGGTTGCGACGATTTCGCTACCAAGCCGGTCGATTTCGACGGCTTGGTCGCCTTAATCGAGAAGTACGCGGCTTGAAGCAGGGCGGTGCGTTAGCGATCGATCAAGCTTAACAGATCGCGCATGCAAAAGCGGCGCTCTGTCATGCGCTAGCATTATCCAGACCGAAACCTCCTTATCGTAGAGTGCCGGCTGGGTATTTGGGCATCCGCGGATGCAGGGAAGCTAATGTCTTCGGCTAATGGCGACGAAAGCGCTGGGGCGACACGCCTCGGGCGCATTCTCCTGGTCGATGATCAGGCGCAGAACCGCGACATGCTTGGCCGTCGGCTGGAGCGCCGCGGCTACGAAGTGCTGCTGCGTGAAAGCGCTGTGGGCGTCGAGGATGCCATTGCTGACGAAAAAATTGAACTGGTGCTGCTTGACTGGATGATGCCCGAGCGCTCGGGTCTCGATGCGCTGAAGGGAATTCGCGCCCGTTTCGACGCCGAGCACGTGCCGGTGATCGTCGTGACCGCGCTCGATGACGGCGACATCGTCTCGCAAGCGCTGGAGGCGGGCGCCAACGATTACATCCCCAAGCCGATCGACCTGCGGGTGCTGACGGCGCGGGTGAAGGCGCAACTCGACCGCCGCGAGGCAGTGCTAGCGCTCGATTCCATTCGCAACGATCTGGAAAAGACCGTGCTGGAACGCACCCAGGATCTGCGTAGCGCCAACGAAACCCTCTCCGCCGAGATCACCGAGCGCGAAGCGGCCGAAGCACGCGCGCAATCGCTGGCCAGGCACGATCCGCTGACCGGGCTCGCCAATCGGCGCCACTTCCTGGAAGAATTGGAGCGCCGGCTGGCGCTGGTGGCGGCAAACGACGATGGCTTCGCGCTAATGTTCGTCGACCTCGATCGCTTCAAGCCGATCAACGACGTGCACGGCCACGCCATCGGCGATCAATTGCTGCAAACCATCGCAACCCGGCTCTCGGGGTGCCTGCGTGAGGATAGTTTCGCGGCTCGGCTCGGCGGCGACGAGTTCGCCGTGCTGTTGGAGGACACCGCTGACCGGGAGCGGATCGCGGTGGCGGCGCGGCGCGTTCTCAACGAATTGTCCGCGCCCATTCTCGTCAACGGCTTGAAGCTGACGGTGGGGGCCTCGATCGGCATCGCGATTTGCCCCTCCGACGGACGCAGCGCGGCCGACATCCTGCAGCGCGGCGACGCCGCCATGCTGCGCGCCAAGGAAGAACGAGGCGCGTTCACATTCTTCGATTCCTCGATTGATGAACAATTGAAATCGAAAGCGTCGCTGGAAGCGGAACTGCGCTCGGCGATCCCGGCGGGCGACATTGTCCCGTATTTCCAGCCGGTGGTGAAACTGGCGACCGGCGAACTTGCGGGTTTTGAGGTGCTGGCGCGCTGGCCGCACAAAACCCGCGGCATGATCTCGCCCACCGAGTTCATCCCAGTGGCGGAAGAGGCGGGCCTGGTCGATTCCATGTTTTGGGCGCTGCTGGCCCAAGCGTGCCGCAAGGCGCTCCAAGCGCCCGGCGATTTCATCCTGGCCGTCAACATCTCGCCGAGCCAAGTCCGCGATCAATGGTTCCCGGAAAAGGTGCTGCGCACTTTGAAAGAAACCGGTTTTCCCCCGCAGCGGCTGGAAATCGAAGTGACCGAAAGCGCCATGATCGGCGACATCCAGCGCGCGAAGACCTCGCTGATGTCGCTGAAGAACCAAGGCGTGAAAATCGCGCTCGATGATTTCGGCACCGGCTATTCGTCGCTGTCCTTGTTGCGCGCCCTGCCGATCGACAAGCTCAAGATCGACCGCTCGTTCGTGTCGAGCATGACCACCGATCCTGAGAGCGCCACCATCGTCGGTGCGCTGGTCGGGCTGGGACGCGCGCTAGGATTGGCCGTAACCGCCGAGGGCGTCGAAGACGCGGCGACGGTGTCGGCGCTCACCGCCATGGGGTGCGACCTCGGGCAGGGTTATCTTTTTGGCGCTGCTATTGAGTCGCCACACTACGATTTGAATGCGCTGCGCGCAGCGGTGTGAGCGTTAGGCGGCATAGGCGAACCAGACGTTCGGCTCAACATAAGAGCCGACGCCGCGTTCGAGTTGAATGGAAACCGGGCACAAGCCGCCCGCTACTTCGTAATCGCCGGAATCGGTGAATTGACGCCCGGTCCAGGTTTCCCAAAACGCAACCGGTTCCTCAACCACCATCGAGCGAGCAGCAGGGCCGACAATGCGGCCGCCAGCGGCGAGGTGACTGCGAATCCACGGGTCGTAGGGGCGGCCCTGATCGTCGGTCCAGCCGAGATATTCTTCCATCGAAATGAAGGGATGACGGTGCTTGGCGGAGGGGCGCACGGCAACGACGACGCCGTCGAGCCCTTTTTGCGTGGCGAGATCGCGGATGCCGCTGATCAAGCGGCTGGCCACGCCCTTGCCGCGATGGATGCCAGGCACCGAAATCGCCAGCGCGCCGAGGGCGTTGCGGGGAAAAAGGGCCTTGTCGGCGGCGTTTTCAACGATCCAATCCCAGCCCTCGGGCGGCAGATTGTTCATGTCGCAGCTGATCGGCACGCAATTGCCCACCGCCACCGGATAGCCGGTGACCTGGTCCACCAGGCAGAGCTGGCAATCGGCATGGTCGTCGAGCAATTGCTCATAATGTTCGAAATGGGCGCGGGTAAAGTTCAAGAACCCCAGCGACGCCCACGCCGCCTGCTCAATGGCGATGGCGGCTTTGCGCAATTCGGGGCTATCCGCACGCGTCTTAAGGACGTACCGGCTCATTCTTGCACCGCTTCTGTTAAACAGTTCTTGTTAACCATGTTTACTGCGCCCGCCGCCGCGATTACTGGAATTTCGCCAGCTAGTCCTTCGCGAAGCGCGGCTTCCCTAATAAAGAGTAAATCTCCCCAAGACAAGCCCTAATTTTCATTTACCTTTATTAACAACGTTAACCATAGACTCTGATCCCAATAATCTTCTGGAGTAGATTCCTAGCGGCTCATCTATGGTAAATACAATATTCACGTTATATTTCCCATGCGTAAGATAGTATTCAACTATTTAGGCTAATGTCCCGAAGTAATTATTGGTTAGCTAGCCATGATCGGGAACAGGTTCCGTTGGATTGGTGTCGGGGGCGATTTGCGCGCCCTTACGACCTTTATCGGCGTGACGATCGCGTTTTTCGGGGCGGTTTTGATCGCCGTTGTCGCCTGGACCGGGTGGACCGCCAATGTGACCGCGGTCGAGCGCGAGCGCGGCCTGGTCGATAACGCGCTCGATCAAAGCATCATCCGCGTGCTGAACGAGCAAAAGAGCGTCGCCTGGTGGGACGATGCGGTGCTGAATGTCGCCCAGCGCAGCGTCAATACCGAGTGGGCCGACGTGGAGATCGGCGGGTATCTCAGTGAATCCTACGGCCACGCCGAACTCTATATTTTGGATGGCGATGACCAACCGGTCTACGCTTGGGTGGCGGGCGAGAGCGCAGGCGGTGGCGCTTATGCGCGGCGCGCGGCTGATTTTGCACCGCTGGTGCGGGAAGTTCGCAGCGGCGGACAAGAATATGCGCGCGTTCGCGACCAGGCGTTCGTCGCCAGCGAGGCGGCCTATCGTGACTTGCTCGGCCCACTCGCCGCGCGCTGGGACGGCCATATGCGCGGGCGGGGCCATATGCTGGCCGTGGACGGTCGGCCTTCAGTGGTGACCGCCATCACCATCGTTCCAAACCTTGAGTTCGATCTCATTCAGGCCCGTCCGTTCCTGCTCGTCAGCGTGGCGCCGATCGACCAGACCTTTGTCTCCGACATCGGCCGCTCGTTGCTCATGCCCGATCTGGCCCTCGCCGCCGCTCCCTCCCGCGACGGGCGCCGCAACATCGATCGCTTCGTGACCGACGATGGCGCAGCGCCCGGCTATCTGACTTGGACCGCGCGCCGCCCTGGCCAACGTCTGCTGACCGTGATCTTGCCGCTGGTGGCGCTCGGCGTGCTCTTCGTCGGCCTATTGGCGATGACCATGTTCCGCCGACTCAAGCGCGCGTCCGGCGATCTGGCCGATCGGGAAGCGCGGGCTCAGCATGAAGCCAAACACGACCAATTGTCGGGCCTGCCCAATCGGCGCCATTTCGTCGAACGGCTGCAAGACAGCCTCGACGCCCTGATCCAGCATCGCAACGGTGGACGCGTCGTCGTCGCGTATATCGATGTCGACCGCTTCAAGGACGTCAACGACACGCTCGGTCACCAGGCTGGTGATGCACTGATCGTTGCGGTGGCCTCGCGCCTGCAAGGCGCCCTCGCGCCAGGGGATTTCATCGCCCGCTTCGGCGGCGACGAGTTTGCCGTGATGCGCCGGGCGTCCTGCCCGGAAGCAGCTGACGAACTTGCCGCCCGTTTGCGCGGTGCGTTTGAAGAAGGCTTCGATGTTCACGGTCAAAAGGTGCGCATGACCGCATCTATCGGGCTGTGCATGGCGCCCGATCATGGCGTTTCACCCCAGGAAATGATGCGAAACGCCGACATCGCGCTGTATCAGGGCAAGAACCAGGGCCGCGACCGGGCCATGCTGTTCTGCGCCGAGATGGCCGGCGAACTTGAAGCGCGCCGCGAAATCGAGGTGGACTTGCTGGCCGCGCTCGAGAACGGCCAGCTTTCGTTGCACTATCAGCCGCTGGTGTCGTGCAAGGACGGCCGCGTTACCGGCGTGGAAGCCTTGCTGCGTTGGAAGCACCCGACCAAGGGAAACATTTCGCCCGGCGTGTTCGTGCCGATCGCCGAAGAAGCCGGCCTGATGCCAGCGGTCGGCGCATTCGTGCTGGCGCGCGCGTTTGAAGATTCCAAGTGCTGGCCCGACATCGAGGTGGCGATCAACCTCTCGCCGGTGCAATTCCGGCACGTAGAATTGGTTGAACTGTTGGAAAACCTGGTGGCCGCAAGCGGGATAGACCCGAGCCGGTTTGTGCTCGAAGTCACCGAGGGCGTGTTGCTGGAATCAACCGATCGCAACCGCAATACGCTAGACGCCATTCGCGCGCTGGGATTCCGGTCGGCGCTCGACGATTTCGGCACCGGTTATTCTAGCTTGAGCTATCTCAGCGAATTCCGCTTTGACAAGATCAAGATCGACCGCGCCTTCGTCACCGGCATCCAGGAGCGCAAGCGCGCCATGACCATCATTCAATCGGTGGTGACATTGGGGCGGGGGCTCGGCATGGATATTGTCGCCGAGGGCGTGGAAACGGAAGCTGAGGCGAGCGTCATGCGTTTGGTTGGCGTAACCGAATTGCAGGGCTTTTTCTTTTCCCAGGCGGTTCCCTGCGACCAGGTGCAGGGCCTGATCGACGCCTTTGCCCCAAGCGCCGCACAGCCGCGCACTGAAAGCGCCCTTCGCAAGCTTGAGCAGGGACGGCTTTAGGTTTCTCTGGTCTGGCGAGGCAGTCTAGATGGCTCCCTGAGCCTCGGAGGTGATCCATGCCGGACCGATCGCAAGGCAATTCCGACTTCGCTTGGGAAAAGTTCGATCCTGAAGCCTATGTCGAACACTATTATGCCGATCCCCACGCCGACGATGACGAGGTGGTGGCGCTGACCTGCGCGGCGCTGGCCGCGCCTGGGCGCGACGACCTCCATTGTATCGATGTCGGCACTGGTCCCAATTTGTTTCCGTTGTTCGCTGCCCTGCCGGTTTCGGCCAGGCTGACGGTGTGGGAATACGGCCAAGCCAACATCGCCTGGATGCAACGCGAGCTCGCCGCCGGCGCGCTGCGCCCGCCGTGGCCCCACTTTTGGGAGGTGGTTCGAGCGGCCCACGGCAAGCGCGCCCAGGCGATTGCAGCGCCGGTGGCGGCATTGGCCGAGCGAACCCGCGTCGTGCAGGGGTCGGTTTTCGATCTGCCGGAGCGGAATTGGGACGCCGCAACCATGTTCTTCTGCGCCGAATCCATTACCGCACAGCAAGAGGAGTTTGAGCGCGCTTGCGCCAGCTTCGCCCGCGCTGTGCGTCCCGGCGGGGTGCTGGCGGCGGCGTTCTTGGCCGGATCGCGCGGCTATCGCGTCGGCGAATTGGATTTTCCCGCCGTTTCGGTCACCCCGGAGAGCTTGTCTAAGGCCTTCGCCGGCATCGCCAGCGATATCGAAGTCACGCCGATCGGCGCGATGGGAGCCGAGATCCGCAGCGGCTATGCCGGCATGTTGTTTTTGACGGCGCACGCGGCCTAGGCTCGCAGGGACCGCAATCGCTGCGTGCGGCCGGCGGAGGCCGGGAGGGAGCAGGCGCTCTGGAGCGATGGGCTGCTTGTAGCCACCCGGTCTGGAAGGCCACGTTCCGCCGCATTCACCGCCCCTTGATGCGCGGCTCTCTGGACAAAAGCCGGCTGGGCCGGCAATTCCTAGGGCATGCGCCGGCTGGGCGGCGCAGCGGGGTGGATCGGTTACGCCGATCTGGCGCCCCGGCTGGGCCATGCCCGGCCGAGCGCCATTTCCTCTCGCGGCGGGATCGATCGGGAGACGGCATGCGCATTTCCAAGATTCACCTGGTCGGGTTGGCGATGGCGCTTACGGGCGCGGCCAGCGACAAGGCCGCCGCGGACACCACGGTTTCAACCGCCACGACGACGCCGCTTGTCACCTCGACAGCCGGGGATGTGACGGTCGCGGCTGGCGGCTCGATCACGGTGACGGCGGGGCAGACGGCGATCACCGTCGATTCGGATAACGACGTCACGGCTGGCGGGAGCGGGTTGTCGTCGAACGACGCCAACGGCACCCGCGGCATTGTTGTGGGCGGGTTCAGCGGCAACATCGTCAACAACGGCGCGATTTCGTTGCTTGAAACTTACACGCTGGCCGACACCGACGCCGACGGAAATCTCGACGGCGCTTTCGCAACCGGCAGTGATCGCGTCGGTATTCTGCTCGGAGGCGGCGGACCGGCGTTCACCGGAGACATCACCAGCACTGGCGGCATCATCGTTGAAGGCAACGATTCCGCCGCCATTCGTCTCGATGGCGAACTTGACGGCGATCTTACCAGCTCCGGCGCAATCAATGTAATCGGCGATGACGGCACGGCGATCGCCATCAATGGCGGCGTGACCGGGGACGTTGCGATTAGCGGCGCCATCACGTTGAGGGGAACCGGCAGCATTGGTCTGCTCGTGGATTCTGTGATTGGCGGCGCGCTCAACGTCACCTCGTCGATGTCGGTGACGGGTTTTCATTCGGCGACACGACCGAGTACGGTCGAGGCCATCGCTGCGCTCGACCCCGAAGATTTGCTCTTGAGCGGCTCGGCGGTGGATGTGCGCTACAGTGTAGGCGACGGCGTCACCATGCGAGGCATCGGGGTTGAAGATGACCTGGACGATGATGGCGACGGCATTCTCGAGACTGATGACGATCCGAACACCACCAACGATACGGACGACGACCAAGGCGCCTTGATCGCGGTTTATGGATCCGCGCCAGCGGTGCATATCGCGCCGGACGCGACGACGCCTGCAAACCTTGTTTTGGGTCCGACGGCGTCCGGCTACGGATTTGTCAATCGTGGCACTATCCTGGCCAACGGCGTTTATGACGGCTTCAACGCAACCGCGGTTCGGATCGAGGGAATTGGCGGCGCGTCCGTTAGCACTGCAAGCGGTTTTTTGAACGACGGCACATTGAGCGCCGAAGCGGTCGAAGCGGATGCTTATGCTCTCTATATCGGCGCTGCGTCGAGCGTACCGAACATTGTCAACCGCAGGACGATAACCTCGACCTCATTTTCCGACACCAACCAAGGGGCGTTTGGTGTGTATCTGGCCGCGGGGGCCAATGCCCCAACGTTCAACAACAGCGGCGCCATCAGGGTGCAGCTCAACGGTGAGATCGGCGCCGCGTCGGCGATTACGGATTTGTCCAACACGCTAAGTTCCATCACCAATTCAGGTTCGATTGCCGCGTTTATTGTTGCCAGCGATGACGATCCCGACGACGGCGTTGATCCGATTGTGACCGGTCACGCCTACGCGATCGATGTCTCGACCTCGACGATCAACGTGACGATCAACCAGATTGCCGACACGCCGTTCACGGACGATGACACCGTTGACAACGACGTCGATTCACGCCCGGCCGTGAGTTTGATCGGCGACATCCGCCTCGGCACGGGCAACGACGTCATTAATCTGTCAGCCGGAACCATCACTGGCGATGTCGAATTTGGCTCAGGGGCGGATATTTTCACCGTCGATAATGGTGCGACGTTTACTGGCTTGCTTGCCGATTCAGGCGGTGACCTTACGCTAAACGTGCTCGACGGAACTGTGGCGCTCGGCGCCGGCCAAGTCGATCTCACGACAGCGTCATTTGGCGCCGATGCAAATCTCGGAATCGTGCTGTCCGAGACAGCGGGCGGCTCGACGGAAATTGCGGCTTCGGGCGCCGTGACGTTTGCTTCTGGAGCTGCGATTGCGCCGACGATACCGCTTGGGTTGCCCGATTCAGGCTCGATAACCTTTCTGACCGCGTTGGGCGGCTTGACCGGCGAAGAAAACGTCACCGGTTTGATCGATGATGGCAGCGCGCCGTTCCTGTACAATGTGACGATTGATGTCGCGACCGATCCGAACTCACTTGAGGCTGGTTTCGCGCTGAAGACGCCGACGCAATTGGGGCTAAACCAGAACCAAGGGACCGCGCTTAACCCCGTCATCCTTGGTTTGCGCCAAAACTCGGCCGCCGCCTTGGCGTTCTCGCGATTGGGGACTCAGTTCGATTTCATCGACGCTTTTGAAGATCTCCTGCCCAGCTATTCCTCGGCGGCGGGAGAGTTGGCGACCACCGCGATCCAGCAACAACAGAGCACAGCGTCGAACCGGCTCGCGGCTTACCGCTTGGGCCAAGTGCGCAACCAATCGATCTGGGGACAGGAAATCGGTTACGGGCTGACCCGGGATCCGTCGTCTACCGAAGGCGTGGCGTATCGTGGCTATGGCTTCGGCTTTGCCGCCGGCCTCGACCGGCCGCTCGAGAGCGGCGCGCTGTTTGGCGCATCCGCTTCGTTCATTGCTTCGCAGGTGGAAGAGCCTGGTCGTCCCGACGGCGAGATCGCGGCGACCTTTGGTCAACTCAACGCCTATCTCGGCACTTCAATGGGCGTCTTCGACCTTGATCTTGTCGCGGGTGGCGGCGTGGGACGTATGCATGAACGCCGTTTTGTTGAAATCGGCAGCACCTTCAGCGCGCTCTCGGAAGCGGATTGGTGGGCCTATGAAGGCCATGGCGCGGCGCACCTGTCGGCGCCGGTCCGAATGGGTGATTTCACACTCACGCCGCGCACGGCGCTAACTTATGTCGTGCTCAACGAAGGCGCCTATACTGAATCAGGCGGCGGCGCGGGCATCGATTACGATGTCGATAGCGCGACGTCGCAGCGGCTATGGGGCGATGCAGCGTTGGAATTGAGCGCCCGCTTGGGACGTGAAAACGATCCGCGCGCTAATGTGTTCGCGCCGCGCGTAATGGTGGGCTACCGCGCAAATCTCATCGACGAAGGAGCGGAACGCACCTTCCGCGTCGCGTCGGGTGGCGCGCCGTTTACGCTCACCGATACCGGATATGGCAGCGGCGGCGTGCTGGCGGGCGTCGGTTTCACTGCTGGAAACGCCTATTCGTCGTTCTCCTTGGCCTATGAAGGCGAGTTTGGTGACGAACTCACCCGCCACAGCCTGAACGCCTCGATCCGGATCAACTTCTGAACGCATAGGAGCGCCAGGTGTTTTGAGACGAGCCACGCGGGGCGTTGTGGCAGGATCGGCCCCGCGATCGATCAAGGAGGTAGGGATGAAGGGAATATATGGGCTCGCCGCAGCTGGGTGCCTGTTAGCCCTGCTGGCTTCGCCCGCCGCCGCCCAAGCGCCGCTCTTCTCCGCCGATGATGAGCTTGCGCTCACACTTGAGGCGCCGTTTGGCCGGCTCGTCAGCGGCGCGGCCCGCAGCACCGATCCGTTTCCGGGGACGGTCACGCTTGGCGACGCGAGCTTTGCCATTGAACTGGCGCCCCGCGGGTTCACCCGCCGCACCGGCGATTATTGCCGCTTTCCGCCGCTGCGGCTGAACTTTGACC
Organism: Alphaproteobacteria bacterium; assembly: GCA_031379565.1. Lineage (GTDB taxonomy): Bacteria > Pseudomonadota > Alphaproteobacteria > Caulobacterales > Aquidulcibacteraceae > Vitreimonas. The sequence goes on along the minus strand of JANNFH010000253.1, from coordinate 12,096 downwards.
GAAGCGCGCTCGAAGGTACGCTGTTTGAAGGACAAAACCGCCTCAAGCTCGTTACTCATTGTCGGCCGCAACCTTCCTATGGACAGGTCGGCGTGCGCGAGTATCTGGCCTATCGGCTCTATAACTTGGTGACCCCATTCAGCTTCCGTGTTCGCCCGGCGCAGATCACCTATCGCGACAACGAGGGTCGTTTTGAAGCCCTGACGCGCTTCGGCTTCCTGATTGAGGATGCGGGCGAAATGGCGCGGCGCAATATCCGCACCGAGTTGGAGGTGGCGCCCAATAGTGTGGACGTAGCTCAGCTCGATGCGTCCAGCTCAGCCAATTTGGCTTTGTTCCAATTCATGATCGGCAACCTCGATTGGTCCTACACTAGCGGTCCTGCAGGCGATGATTGCTGCCACAACGGCAAATTGATCACGCGCGAGGGCGAAGCTTCCGGCATCGTTCCGGTGCCCTACGATTTCGATTTTTCGGGTTTCGTCGGCGCTCCTTATGCAACTCCGCCGCCCGCTGTTCCGATCCCTAACGTGCGAACGCGTTATTACTGGGGCTTGTGCCGGCATAACCAACAGCTGCCGGTTGCAGCAGATTTGTTTCGTGGACACCGGGATGCGATGGCTGCGCTCATCGCCTCCGAAACGCGCCTCACTGAGGCCAGCCGGAGCTCGACCCAGCGCTACATCGACGATTTCTTCGCTGTCCTCGATGATCCCGAACGTTTCGACCGCTTGATCATACGCCGCTGCCGGGGAGCTAGTTGAGCGCCCCCGCGGGCACGGCGCAAGATGCGCTGAGATTCGCCGTCGGCGATCCGGGCGGATCAAGCGCGGCAATCGCGGCTAGGTAGGCGCAGAGTTCGGGCTGGCTCGCAGCGCCTAACGCCACGTGCTGGCCGCGATACACCGCGGCTAGCACGCCGTTCTCCTCGATCAGAAAAGCGTGCGGATCGGGATGGCCCGCCGGGACCGCGATGTCGGTGAGGATGACGCGTCCACCGAACCGCGGCAGCACTAGCGGCGCACGCTTGGTGTGGCCAACGACGACGCGCGCCACCCCGTGCCGCGCCAGCAGGGCCTCGACATGAGCTGCCTCGGCCGCCTCCTCGTTCAAGGCGAGCCCGCGATACCAGAGTGGTCCTTGTTCATTGGTGAGGATGTCCGCGAAGGCGGGGTTCGGCGCGCCGGTCAGCGCCGCGCGCACCGCTTGGTTCATCGCATTTGCATCCGGGCCGAGAAAAGCAGGGCCCAGTCCGCCATGCATATAGAGCGTCTGGTTGATGCGGATGACGGCGTTATGGGTGGCGATCCAGCCGCCATAGGCGCCGGCCGGGCTCCAGGCCTCGCGATGCTCGACGAAGCCAAGCGGATGTTCGCTGTCCCATTGCGCTCGGAACGCTTCGTCGAACTCCGGCAAGCCGGCCGCAGGCGGGTTTTGCCGCAGATAGGCGAGTGTCCGCTGATAAAAGGCCTCGCGCCGGCGCGCTGAATTGCGGTCGGCGAAGGCGGCGAATTCTGCCTGGGTGGTGTAGCGAAGATCACCCTCGACATTCATCGCTTCATGATTGCCGATCAGGGCGTGAACATAGCCGCCCGCGCGCCGGGCCTGGCGCTCCAGCCGCATCAGCTGATCTAGGATGGCGCGGGTGCTCGGGCCGCGGTCTGGAACATCACCGAGCTGGACTAAGTGCGCTTGTCCGCCGCTCCAATCGCCGCGTGCGTCGATGAGGCCGGCGGCGTGCAGCATGTCGGCGAATTTTTCATAATCGCCGTGCAAGTCGCCGATCACGACGACCCGCGCCACTCCATCCCAACTCGATTGTTCCTGCGCCAGAGCCCGTGCGGGCGCTGCGCACGCCGTCGCGAGCAGGGCGATCGCCGCGAGCAGGATGCGGAACGGCCTAATCATGGGCGCGAGGGTAATGTAAAAGCCGCGCGTGCGCGCGCGAGCCCGCTTCGTCGGCAATTATTAGCGTCCCGTCCGGCAAGATAGCGGCGCCTTCCGGTTGGGGATGCGCGCGGCCCAGCCGCCGCGCCGCCAGGATGGCGCCGTCGGGGCCGAACTCGGCCATGGCGCGCTCGCTCCCCGCCAGCACGATGACGCGTCCGGAGGCGGCGTCGATTTCAACTGAAGAAGGATGAAATCCACGTACGCCGGCCGCGGCGGCGACATCGGCCTCGGACGCTGAAATCCAGGGATCTTGGCTCAGCGTGTGGGTGCGAAGCGACCAAGAAAAGAGCAGCACCGTACCGGCCATGGCTCGGGCGTGGACGGTTTTGCAGGCGATTATGAGGCTGTCTTGGGCCGGGTTGTAGGCGAGCCCCTCAGCTTCGCAAATTGGCGCAAGGCCGGTCTCGTAGGCCTCGAACGCCACAGCGGCGCCATCCTCGCCCTCGACGAAGGCGTAAAGCCGCCCGGTGCTGGTAATGAGGAACAGACTGTCATCGCTGGCGGCCATGCCCTCGAAGTCTCCGGCCTCAGCCGGATCGCCCAACGCAAAGCGCTTGATGACGCCGCCATTGGCGAGGTTGAGTTCGTAGACGATCGCGCGCTCGTCGTCGTGTCCGAACAGGCGCCCTTCGCGCGTGACAGCAAGGCCGGAGATTTCCGCCAGCCGATCAGGCAATCTCCATTCTGCGTCGGGCGTCGCCGCAAAAAGGGATGATCGGTAGATGGCTTCGGCGGTGGCGCTTTCTTGAACATCTGGCGCGCCGCACGCCCAAAGCAGCGCTAGCGCAGGAACGACCAAGTGCGCTTTTCGTTTCGCGGCTGGCGCTATACGCACGGCTTGGTCCGTCATTCGCTTTGCCGCCGCCATCCGTAAACTCCCCCTTAAGGGGACATTTGCGCCAGCGGGCGTCAAGCCCCGCCGGGCTGATAGCGCCAAATTCGCGACAAGGCTTGCTCGCGCAGCTAAGATGTTCGCCAGTGGGCGAGGGCGGTTATCGCCAGCTCAAAGGCTGGCCCCGATGATCGCGGTTTTTGGGGGACTGAGGCCGCTTATGAACGCACGTTCGGTGATCGCCATCGCGCCGCTGGCGCTGGTGTTGCTGTTCGCGTCGGCGTCTGTCGCCGCCGCCCAGGACGCCTTGACGTTCGATACCCAAGCGCTGCGAGCGGTGGGTTGGCACGGCTTTCTGGATTTCGCCTACATCTTGGAATCGTTGGCCTCGCTTGTGCTCGCGACCGCGCTCGGCGCCCTCATCGCCTTTCACCCGATGACATCGCGCACCGTAGATACGCTCGAAGAGACCGAGCTGCCGAAGGTGTACATTATGTACGCCCTGATCGGCGCTGTCGTCGGCGTAACCGTGCTCAAATATGGCGTCGTCGTCGGATTTGTCGTGTTCGGGCTTGGCGGCCTTATGCGCTTCCGCACCAATACGACTTCGACGCGCGACACTGGCCGGTTGATCCTCGTAACCCTGATCGGCCTGATTTGCGGGCTCAACCTGCCGCATTTCGCGGTGCTGGCGGCGTTGTTCGCGTTTGTCCTTATCTACTTCTTTGACGCCAACCCGACTTGCCGTGTTGTGATCGAGGATTTGGCGGAGAAGCGCGTGGGGCAGGCGGCGGAGGCCTATGCGGCGGCGTTGGCCGGTTTGGGGTGCAAGATATTAAGCAGGAAGGTTTCGCTCGCGAGGGGGCGCGTCGAGTTGGTGTTCCGGTCGCGCGCGCACTCGCTGCAGCAATTGCGCGAGGCGCTCGTCGCCCAAGTGCCGCAGAACTTGCGCGGCGAGATGGACTGGAAAGTCGAGTGAGCGGGGCGCCGGGTCGGTCGCGCTAGTTTAAGTGCGAGGCTACATGGCGGTCGTGGCCGCCGTCCACGATGTGGCGCCCGGCTTGGGGGCAAATGCGCGGCGGCAGGGCGCGCCAGCGGCGGCCAGGCGGCTTGCGGCCAAGCGCACAATTCTGTGCCGATGGCGCCCATTGCGCATGCGACCGATCAATTTTGGCCTCAGCAGGGTCGGGGGCGAGCAACCCAAGAGCGACAACGCTGGCGATTGCAAGGGTCCGGTTTAACATCCTGCGCTCCTGTTAAGCACCAAAGCATGGGAGAGCACAGCAATAAAGAGGCCAGCCGATCTGGGTCTGAAGCGGCGCCCGAATGGACTGAATCAGTCCCTTCAGGACAAAGCCGCTCTATATCCAAAAATAGACCCCGTTCTCGTCCGACTAGGCTGCGCCGAAGCGAAGCCGCTCTGGCTTCGCCCAGGCGAGAAACCGCGTAACACCTTTCGGGAACGGGTCTAGAACGTGCGCGCGATTGAAATCACCCCAGAGGCGTCCCCGGCGGGGTCGTCGATGTCTGTTCCGACGTAGGTCGCGCCCAGTTCGAACCCCGCAAGCTCCGTGGCGATACCGAGTGACCAGTCGTTTTTTGCGGGTGCGGCGGCAAGCGCGCCCTGTTCGTGGCCAAAGCTGGCGTTCAGCGTGAGGGGCGCGCCGATGGATTGGCCGAGCGGCGCGGCGGCGCCAACGAAGAGGTAGAGGTTGTCGTCGTCGCCGAGATTGGCCTGCCGCCATGCGTAGTTAACGCCTAAAACGGCATCGACGATACCGAGCGCACGTGACGCGCTGAGTTGGAGCTCCCCATAATCGAGCTGATGACCGCCTGGAAAGATGAAGGCGGTGGCGCCAATTGCGATCTCAGTCGCGCCGAGTTCGAGTATCCTTGCCGCGTAGAGGTCGACCTCCAGCGTCGCCCCATCGACAGGCGCCATGCTTGACGCCCAAACGCCGCCGCTGAATCCGGATTCGTGGGCGAGGTCAAAGCCGCCCTGGATGGCGGCTTCGTGATTGCTGACCGAGAGGCCTCGACCGCGATAATCGGACACCATCGCCACATTGCTTGAAAGCTCAAACCTCCCGCGCAGTGCGAGGTCCTCTTGAGCGTTGGCGTGTTCGGCGCAAAGGCCCAACGTGGCAACCGTCAAGAAAACGACGTTTGAATCAATGCGCATGATTTTTGCTCAAGCTGTGTCCGAGCTTCAAGCCTGATCCAATCAGGCTTGAATTTCGTTAAACGGACCCGCCGCGAAATGTTCCCCATTCGCAACGTTGCTAAGGCGCGGTTAAGCAAATCCATCACATTTGACGTCGGCATCAACTCGCGCCGCGAGGCGCCGGAGGTGCACGGATCAGGCGGGGTCTATGCCGGGCGGTTTGCGGGAGAAATTGGCAAGGCTCGTTAACGCGCTTGTCGCGGCTAAGTTGCAAGTCGCGGCGGCGGCGCTTGGCGTCGTACTGATCGCGGCATTGGCCTATGGGATACGTCTGAAGGCCGAACAGGACATGGCGTCAGCCATGGCCGCTTACCGAACCGAGTCCGCGCTTGACGCGGCAAGCGTCGCGAGCGCTGTCGAGAGCAAGTTTGAACAGATATATGGCGGCCTACGGACAATCGGCATGTTGCCAAGCGTTCGCCGCATCGATCGCCATGGCGCCGATCTAGATCAAGACGCGCTCGCGTCAATCCAACAACTCTACAACAATCTCGCCGCCAGCGTTGAAATCTCCGAAGTCTACGTCGTTCCCGCAGACTTCAACCCCGATCGCATTGATCCGGTCACGGGCGCCCTGCAGGCGCCCATCCTCATGTTCGACGAACTTATCGTCGATGCCGGCGCGCGGGCTCGCCGGTCGGGCGAAGAGGCAGAAGGCGAACACGCCGACGAGCCAGAGGTAGAGATCTTCGAGTACCGCGAACTGGTCAGGCAAATGACATGGTTGCGCCTTCACGCGCCGACGAATGCAGATTTCAGCGGCCTGGAGCGCCCGATGCTGTCGTCGCGCGCGGTCATCACCTGCGACAACACAATTTACATAAACACCGGCGATGACGCGGATCGCATGGGCGTCATCTTGTCTGTGCCGTTCTATGATTTGGGAGGGCGCTTGGCGGGCACGGTCTCCGCCATCATCCGGACGGAGGCGTTGGCCGAATACCTTCCGGACCGGGGCTACCTCTTGCTCAATGCGGTTCAAGCGCTCCAAGTCGGCGCCGCTGGAGAGTCTGAGGCCGAGCGCTCCGCCCAATGGTCATTGCGCGGTGCTCGCGATCCAAGCGCGGTCTATTCCGACGTTCTGGAAATTCGTTCGCGCGATCCGGAAGGAAGTTGGCGGCTTTGGGTCGGCAAGCCAGACGCAGAGTTCTTCGGCGGCGCAGCTGCGCGCTCCGTGCGAGCGTTTGAGATATGGACGTATGTCGCGCTTGCGCTGGTGATCACAACGATAGCCGCAACGCTTGCTGTCCTGGTTGCGGGCGTGAGGAGTCGTCAGCAGCGCACGCGGCAAAAACTGCTTGAAGACCACGCAAGCACCATGAGCCTTATGGCCGAGCAGCAGGCCGCGCTTAAGGTGCGCGCGGACCAGGCGAATCTGCACAAATCGCAATTCCTCGCCAATATGAGCCACGAGCTGCGCACGCCGCTGAACGCCATCCTCGGCTACGGCGAAATTCTCCAAGAGGATGCCGCCGACCTCAATCAGCCAAGCATGGTCAAGGACCTCGACCGAATCCTCTCGGCGGGGCGCCACTTGCTCAGCCTCATCAACTCGATTCTCGATCTGGCCAAGGTCGAGGCAGGCCGGGTTGAGGTGGAGGCGGAGGAGTTCGACGTCGATGAGCTCGTTGCCGAGGCGGCTGAATTTGTTCGTCCGACGGCCGACAAAAAAGGCCTGTCCTTGGTTGTGGAAAGTTCAGGCGTGCTTGGCGTTGTCCGCAGCGACGCTCTGAAGATCAAGCAATGCCTGCTCAACCTTTTGTCGAACGCCATCAAGTTTACGGAGCACGGAACCGTAACGCTGCGTGCGGCGCGCCAAAGCTTGCCTGAGGGCGAACGCCTCGTGTTTGAGGTTGCCGATACCGGTGCTGGGCTTAGTCCGGACCAATTGTCCCGGTTGTTTCAGCCATTTGCTCAGGCGGACGCGTCGATAGCGCGGACCCATGGCGGCACCGGCCTTGGGCTCGTGATCACGCGCAACATATGCCAATTGCTGGGCGGCGACATTTCCGTGCAAAGCGTCGCCAAATCGGGTTCGACATTTACTATGTCGGTTGTAGCGGCGGCTTGCGAAGATGCGGCTGCCGGCGGCTTGGCGCCGGTCGTCGCCGGGGGAACGCGTGGGGGAAGACCGATCGTGCTGGTTATCGACGACGAGCCGAGCGCGCGCGACCTGATGCAGAGAGCGCTGGAGCGCGTGGGCTTTGCGGTGTGCGCCGCTGCGACGGCCGAACAAGGGCTTGGACTTGCCGGAGCGTGTGCGCCGGTCTTGATTTGTCTGGACCTAAATCTGCCGGATCGATCGGGGTGGACGGTGTTGGCGGCGCTGGTGGCGGGCAAAGCGGCCCCGCCCGTGATGGTGGTCTCGGTCGAAGATTGCGGCGCCAAGTCGATGGCGCTTGGCGCATGCGCGCACCTCACCAAACCCATCGACCGCGACCAATTCACGGCCGCCGTGGTTCGCTTTGCGCGATCGAAGGCCGAGTCCGAGCCCGCTGCTGGCGTGACAACCGCCGCGAGCGCCGGACGTTCCTAGGCGCGCCTCCGATGATCGAAATTCACCGACGGCGCTGGCCGCCCAGGGGCGCCAATTTTCGGACACACGGCCGCCTAAGATCTTGAAATAATGGTGGGTGTAGCAGGATTCGAACCTGCGACCCGCTGATTAAGAGTCAGCTGCTCTACCAACTGAGCTATACACCCGGAACTCGGGTGCCGCTCTTAGGGCGATCCCGTGGGCGCGTCCAGTGCGGCGAGGGCGCGCTTCGAGGAGGGCTGGGTGATGGGCGGGTTTGTTTGGGCTTTAGTCGGGTTCGTGGCGTTGCATGCCGGGGTGTCGGCCACGGGCTTGCGCGGCGGATTGATCGGCCGGTTCGGAATTGGGGCGTATCGGATTGCCTTTTCCTTGGCTTCGCTGGGCTTGCTGGTTTGGATGATCCAGGGCTTTGGGGCGATGCGGGGCGATCCATTCGATCCGTTGAACGATATGGTGTGGCGGCCGGCGACGTGGCTGCATTGGCCGGCGTACGGGCTCATTCTGATCGGCTTTATGTTGGCGGTCGCTGGGCTGGTGACGCCGAGCCCGTTGCTTGCCGGCAACGAGGGCGCGCTGAAGAAAGAAGCGCCGGCGCGCGGCGCGGTGCGAATCACGCGTCATCCCTTTCTTTGGGGCGTGGCGTTTTGGGCGGCGGGGCATGTGCTGGTCAACGGCGAGCGTTTCGCGCCGATGCTGTTCGGCGCACTCGGGCTAATGGCGCTCTACGGAACCCGGTCCATCGACCGCAAAACCAAAGCGCGCGATCCTGAGGCGTGGGCGCGGTTTGAAGCGGCGACCTCGAACATTCCGTTCGCGGCGATTGTGCAGGGCCGCAACCAATTGGCGCTTGGCGAAATGGCACTGGGGTTGGGCGCGGGCCTCGTCGCGTTTGCGGCGCTGGGGTTTTTCCACACCGCCTTTGTCGGTAGGCCTGCCTTCTAAACCGGGCCTTAAGCGCGCCGGCTCAAGGCTGAGGCCATGACCATCCTGGACCACGCCCATTTTGACGCCATGACCGGCGGCGATGGCGCGCTGCAATTGGAAATCATTGGCCTGTTCCGGGGCCAGGTGAGCGCCTGGACCCAGCTTTTGACTCCGGACGCAAATTGGCGTGACGCCGCGCACACCGTCAAAGGTTCGGCGCGCGGCATCGGCCTTTGGCCGCTAGCGCAGGTCTGCGAAGCGGCCGAGGCTGCTCGCGACGCTGGCGAACTAGCCGTGGCGCTGCAGCGGGTGCGTGCGTGCTTGGACGAAGCGCTGGCGGTGCTAGACCTGGAGGCGCAGGGCCGAACCCTTACTTGACCGCCTTTGCGGCGCCCGCGTTAGAAGGCCGGATGACCAACGTTTTCACCTTGCCTCTCGCCATCGCCGGCGCCGACATCGACGAATTGGGACACGTCAACAATATTGCCTATCTGCGCTGGGCGCAGGAAATTGCGACGGCGCATTGGCGCGCCAGCGCCAGTGACGAGATGGCTGCTCAATATGTCTGGGTGGTGCGCCGGCATGAAGTCGACTATCGCGCCGCGCTCGCCTTGGGGGACAGCGCCTTGGCGCGCACCTGGGTTGATCCGGCGCCAAAGGGCGCCCTATGGCGCCGCTTTGTTGAGATCTCCAGGGCCGGCGAGGCTGAGCCCGCCGCCTCCATTGCATCGGACTGGGTGCTGCTCGACGCCCACACGCGCCGGGTCAAGCGCGTGCCCAGCGCAATCGTTGCGCGCTTCGTAAGCGAGACCGAGGCGGGCCCCCAATAGTGACGTTCATTCCCAGGTAATACTCCGGGCGTTTAGCTAGAGCCGGGGCTTGATTCGACGCGCCGTTCGAGCGCGCTTCAAGGGTAGAGATAGCAGACGCTGTCGCCGCGGCGGCCGCCTTGGACTGGGAGGGGAAGCTCCATGGATCTCTCGCTCGACGACGAACTGGAAGATTTTTCCGATCCGCTCGACACAGTTGAAGCCGTGATCGCCTCTGACGATCGGTTCACCGCCGATCGCGCCGAAGACGGCGACGTTCATTTCACCTTCAAATGCGCTTGGGGCGAAACGGCGGGATATTTCAGCTTCCGCGAGGAATTGCCGGCGCTTTTGTTCACGCTCGGCTTCGACCTGCAGGCGCCGCCCTCGCGCCATACGGAGGCCACCAAGCTCGCCGCTCGGATCAACGAAAACCTGTGGCTCGGCCATTTTGACGTCTGGTCCGACGACGGCACGATTATTTTCCGCCACGCCATGCCCATGATCGGGCGCCTGGAAATTTCCATTGGTGAAGTTCAAGCCATGCTGGCTGCGGCACTCGACGCCGCGGACCGGTTTCAGCCAGCGTTTCATTTCCTTATTCTGGCTGGCATGGCGGCTGAGGACGCAGCCCAGGCCGCGCTGTTCGAGACCGCTGGAGAAGCGTAGTGCATGTCCCTGCACTTTCGATTCAGTCAAGCGAATCGGGAAATGTCAGAGTCAATAATTTAGACCGCTTCCTGACGGAAAAACCGCACACGCTTTTTCGGGAAGCGGTCTAGCATCGGGAGTAGGTGAGCGAATTGGATTCCCCCTCGATCGTTCTGGTCGGCGCTGGCAATATGGGCGGCGCGTTGGTGCGCGGATGGATTGAGGCAGTGCGCAAGGGCGGCGGGCTCACGCTGACGGTGGTGGAGCCAAATTTCGATCCGGAACTGGAACGCGCGCTCGATGCGGTGGGCGCGGTGATCAATCCGCCAGACCCTGGCCCGGCCGATGTTCTGGTGCTGGCGGTCAAGCCACAGCAATTTCGCGAAGCCGTGGCCGGCGCCAAGCGTTTCGTCGGCCCGGACACGCGTGTGCTCTCGGTGATGGCGGGTGTGACGATAGCCACGCTGACACGTGAACTAGGGGCGACGCGCGTCGTCCGCTGCGTGCCGAATACGCCAGGCCGCATCGGCCATGGCGTCACGGCCTATGTGGCGTCCGCAGCGTGCACGGGCGAAGATCGCCAATTGGTCGAGCAATTGCTTGAACCGCTGGGTACGATCGAACCGTTGACGGCCGAGCGCCTGCTCGACGCGGTAACGGCGGTTTCCGGCTCCGGCCCGGCTTATGTGTTTCTGTTGGCCGAAGTGCTGGCCGCCGCGGCCGAACAGGAAGGGCTCGAAAAAGATGTGGCGATGCGCCTCGCCAGCCGCACCGTCGCGGGCGCCGGCGCTTTGATGTTGGAAACCGGCGAAAGCGCCGGCGCATTGCGTAAGCAAGTCACTTCGCCGCACGGCACGACGGAAGCCGCGCTCGACGTGCTCGGCGCTGCCGATGGGCTTGGGCCGCTGCTGCGCCGGGCGGTCGCCGCAGCCGCCCAGCGCTCGCGCGAATTGGGCAAGGGCTGAGGCTTCGCTCCGCCGGCTTTGTCGCAATTGACAATTCTCGGATTGGCTCTCAACCCTGCGAGGGGAGACTAATTGTGGGCCGAATACTTGCAGCAATTGCACTGTCAGCGCTGGGCGGGCTGGCGACGCTAGCATTGTTGCAGGCGCTTGGCCCTGATTGGACGCGCTTTCTTCCCGCCAATTGCCTTGCGACACATTGTTTTTGCGAAGCCCCGCGCAATGGCGAATTGCTGCTGCAGCCGGCCAATTCGTGGTCTTCGCTCGGCTTTGTGCTGGTGGGAAGCTGGATTTTGCTTGGCGCGCGCGGTGCGCCTCAAGGCGCCGCTTTTGCGGGAGGGCCGGTCGCCTGGTTCGGCGTTACATCGATTGTCATTGGAATCGGCAGCGTGCTGTTGCACGCCACGCTGACGCTGTGGGGGCAATTCTACGACGTGCTCGGCATGTATTTGCTGAGCAGCTTCATGGCTGCTTACGCAGCGCAGCGTTGGTTGCGCTTGTCGAATGCGATGGCGTTTGGCCTCTATGTGGCGGTGTGCGCGGTCTTGATTGGGCTGCTATGGATCATGCCGGAGACGCGGCGTTGGCTGTTCGGAATCGTGCTGTTGGCTGCGATCGCCATGGAGCTGTTTTTCGCGCGGCCACGCCGCCCAGGCGTCAACACCGCCTGGTTTTGGTATGGTTTTCTCGCCAACGCTGTCGCGTTTGGGGTCTGGACGCTCGACAACACGCTGACGCTTTGCGCGCCCCATTCTTTGCTGCAGGGTCACGCAATTTGGCATCTGCTTGGCGCGGCTGCGGTCACTTTCACTTATCTCTATTATCGCAGTGAACGCGCTGTGATGGCGCCTTAGCGGCGCGGCATGCCGGGAATCGATTTTTCTCCGAAACGGAACACGCAGCGTGGGCTTTGGCTTGGCGATTTCCGGCTCGAGAACGGGCGCATCCTGGTGAAATCCACCGGCGTGTGGATGAACAACGATTTCCAGCTCTGGCGCGATATCGGTCGTTGGCTCACTTATTTTGCGTTCGTGCGGTTGCACGGGGTCTGGGTGCGGCTGACGCGTGAGCCCGGCCCGCGCGTCTGGTTCACACCCTATGCGCCGCGCCCGTGGTACGTCCTTTGGGCGGCGATGGTGTGGGGCGGTCTGCGGTTTGCGCGCGGGCCGGAGCACGCGGATGCTGCGTTTTATTTTGAAGATCAGACT
>JANNFH010000432.1:0-2510 GCA_031379565.1 Alphaproteobacteria bacterium | reverse complement strand
CGGCCCGCGCACGCGCCTGCCGCGGCTACGAGACCGAGCCCGATCAAGATGCCTGCCTGACGTTTCATGCTTTCCCCTCGAAGCCCCTGCCTATCGGTTTGCATAACGAAAGTCAATAAAGACGTATTGATTTTCGATAATGTTCGCGAATGATGCGGGGCGCCTTTGCCACGTCCTGGGCTTGGGATGCGCGGGCGATGGCGTTCGGATGCGTGCGGTAGCGCCCAAACGGCGCCAAAGCTATTTTGCAATGGCGACCCAATGACAATGATCGAGGGATGGACAGCGCGTTTGCGGCTAGACCGCGCGCACAGCTGGCTCTGGGCTGGGGCGGCCGTGGGACTGGCGGCGGCGCTGGTGCTGGCGCTGAGTTCCCATCCGGTGGCGGCGCTGCTGGCTGCGGGCGGGGGCGCGGCGTCGGCATGGTTGGGATGGCGGCGAAACCAAGCGCAGCCTGACGAGGATAGCGATATTGTACGTGACGAGATTGTGCCGATTTCGTTGCGCGATCTTGCGCCGCTGCTCGGCGCGTTGCCCGATCCGGCTCTGCTGATCGGCGGCGATGGGCGCATCGCCGGCTCGAACGCGGCGGCGCGCCGGCAATTGCAGTTCGAAGCCGAGGGGCTGTTTTTGTCGTCAATTTTGCGTCATCCGGCGCTGCTCGACGCGGTGCAGGCAGCCTATGAAGGCGCGACGCGCACGGTGGAATACGACACCGCCGATCAGGTCGAACAGCACGTTCGCGCGTATGTGGCGCCTGTGAATTGGGGCGAGGAACACGCGGCTTTGATTGTGTTTCACGATCAAACCGCGCGCATCAACACCGAGCGCATGCGGGCTGATTTTCTCGCCAATGCCAGCCATGAATTGCGCACGCCGCTGGCGTCGCTGACGTTGTTGATCGAAACATTGGCCGGGCCAGCGCGCGATGAACCGGTCGAACGCGCTCGTTTTCTCGCGATGATGCAAACCCAGGCGGATCGCATGCGCAGGCTGATCGACGATTTGTTGGCGCTGTCGCGGATCGAACTCGACGAGCATGTGCCGCCCTCGGACCGCGCCGATTTGAACCAAGTTGCCCTCGAAATCGCGGATACGTTGGCCGGATTGGCTCAGGACCAGGGCGTCAACCTCAAGGTCGTCACTTTAGGCCGGCCAGCCAAAGTGGCGGGCGAGCGCTTCCAGTTGGCGCAAGTGGTGCAAAATCTGGTGGATAATTCCATCAAATATTCAAAGCCTGGCGGCGAGGTCATCATCGAAGTTGGCGTGGCCGACAGCCGCGAGGATGCGGTGGCGCGCGCTGGCCGACGCTGGGAGGACGCGGCGCGGATTTCGCTTCTGACCCCCGCGCCGGCGCCAAACCGGGGCTATTGTTTTGTTCGGGTGGAGGATTCTGGGCCCGGCGTGGCGCGGCGGTTTTTGCCCCGATTGGGCGAACGCTTTTTCAGGGTGGGACGGGAAATGGGCGATGAGCGGGGTGGAACTGGGCTTGGCCTCGCCATCGTCAAGCACATCATCAACCGCCACCGCGGCGGCTTTCTGGTGGAAAGCCGGTTGGGGCGCGGCTCGGCCTTCGCGGTGTTCGTGGAGCAGGCTGCTGATTGACCCAGAACAGGTGCTTGGCTTCACAGGAGTGTCATCAAACGCCCCTAGGAAATGGTCCTGGATGGGAGCTGCGCCTGCGGGCGCGCGCGTGAGGGTGGCCAGATGGACGATTTCGCCAACACCGAGGCCAGCGAACGGTTCAAGGGCGCCGGCATGGCCGCGCCCATCGTCACAGCTGCGGCCGGCTCAATTTTGGGCGCCGCCACGAAAGTCAGCGCCCGCGACGTGAATGTGTTCTACGGCGACAAACAAGCGCTATTTGATGTCTCGCTCGACATCCCCCACCGCGCGGTGACGGCCTTCATCGGGCCCTCGGGCTGCGGCAAAACCACGTTCCTGCGCTGCATCAACCGCATGAACGATTTGATCGATAAGTGCCGCGTCAACGGCTCGCTGATGATCGATGGGCATAATGTCTACGCCAGCAACGTCGATCCGGTGGTGTTGCGCTCACGCGTCGGCATGGTGTTCCAGAAACCGAACCCGTTCCCTAAATCGATCTACGAGAATGTCGGCTACGGCCCGCGCATCCACGGCATGATCAAGTCGAAGGCGCAGATGGACGATGTGGTGGAAAAGGCGCTGCGCAGCGCTGGCTTGTGGGAAGAGGTGAAAGACCGTCTGCACTCGCCGGGAACAGGCTTGTCGGGCGGCCAGCAACAGCGCCTGGTGATCGCCCGCACCATCGCCATCAACCCCGACATCATCCTGATGGACGAGCCCTGTTCCGCGCTCGACCCGATCGCCACCGCCAAGATCGAAGAGCTGATCGACGAGCTGCGCGAGAATTACACCATCATCATCGTCACCCATTCGATGGCCCAGGCCGCCCGGGTGTCGCAAAAAACCGCGTTCTTCCATATGGGCAAGCTGGTGGAAACCGGCCCGACTGAAGAAATCTTCAC
>JANNFH010000429.1:0-2243 GCA_031379565.1 Alphaproteobacteria bacterium | reverse complement strand
CAATATCGTGGGGGCTAGAAACAACCCGCAAAGAAACCTCAAGGACGAAACGCCATGATCGATGTGCATTACTGGCCGACGCCGAACGGCAAGAAGGTCACCATCCTGCTCGAAGAACTCGCCATGCCCTACAACATGGTGCCGCTCGCCATCGGCAAGGGCGACCAATTCTCCGACGCGTTTCTCAAGATCGGTCCCAACAACCGCATGCCGGCCATCGTCGACCACGATCCCAAAGGCGGCGGCGCCCCGATCAGCGTTTTCGAATCCGGCGCCATTCTGATGTACATCGCCGAAAAGGCTGGAAAGTTTTTGCCCCAAGACCCGCGCGGCAAAGCCGAAGTCACCCAATGGGTCATCTGGCAGATGGCCAACCAAGGCCCAAAACTCGGCGAATGCGGCCACTTCCGAAGGTTGCCCGACAGCCAAGGCGATCAATCCTATGCCGTGCGGAGATTCACCGACGAAGCCAACCGCCTCTACGGTGTCATGAACAACCGCCTCTACGACCGCCGCTATCTCGCCGGCGACGACTACACGATCGCCGACATGGCGTCCTATCCGTGGACGATCGGCTGGAAAGGCCAAGGCCAAGACATCGAAGACTTCAAACACGTCAAGCGCTGGATGGACGAATTGGCCGCACGCCCCGCCGTCCAACGCGGCATGGCGGTGGGCAGCGACCTTTCGATCGATCCCGCGAAACTCTCGAAGGAAGACCAAGACCGCATTCGCAAACTCCTCTACAACCAACGCGCGCGCCCCGCGCCGGGCTGAGGATGATGAGCGACAAATCTAATCCGTGCCATCACGCCATCACATTGGCGGAACTCCGCCATTTCCTCCATCACGCTGCCATCACATTGCTGGAGTTCCCCCCTTGGGCTGGACCAGTGAGGGGGCTGGTCATTCGGCGGCGTCTTGGGCCAGTTGGTCTTCGAACTCCTGTGGCGGCACGTAGCCAAGCGCCGAGTGGAGGCGCTTGGTGTTGTAGACATCCTCGATGAAGCGCGGCAAGCGCTCGACGACGTCTTCGTAGGTTTTGTAGCCGGCGAGATAAACTTCCTCGACCTTGAGGGTCTTCATGAAGCTCTCGGCCTGCGCGTTGTCGTAAGGATTGGCGAGCGCACTCATCGAGCCGATGAGGCCACGATCGGCCAGCGCCTTGCGATAGGCGTTGCTGGCGTACTGCACGCCGCGATCGGAGTGGTGGATGCAGCCGGGCTTGGGCTTTCGCGCGGCGATCGCTGCCTCAAGAGCCGCCAGCGCGAGCTTTGCATCGATACGTTTGGAGATCGCATAGCCCACGACCTTGCGGCTGCAGGCATCGAGAATAACGCCGGCATAGGCAAAGCGGCCGTCCTCGAGTGCAATGTAGGTGATGTCGGCGACCCAAACGACGTCCACTTGGGCCGGGATCACGTTGCGATAGAGGTTGGGATAGATCGGATAGGGATGAGCGCTGTCGGTGGTGCGCACGAAGCGGCGCCTCGATTTGACGTTCAAATCATTGGCTTTCATCAATTTTTCGACACGCTTGTGGTTCGCCTTGCAGCCCCGCCGTTCCAATTCGTGGGTGACCCGCGGACTGCCGTAGCCGGGGAACTCGCCTTTGATGGCGATCATGGCGGCAATCAGATCCGCATCGCTGACGGGCCGTCCGCGCTCTTTGTGCTGGTAGTTGTAGCTCGAGCGGGCAAGACCGATCATCTCGCACCCCCGCCGGGCGGAACAACCCTCGGCCCTGAGACGATCGACGAGGGCGCGCTGAGCTCGGCAAGAGAGCGGGCTCGTGTTTTTTTAAGCAGCTCGTTCTCCATGGTCAGCTGCCCGACCTTGCGTTCCAGGGCCGCGATCTTGGCTTCGCACTCGGCGAACAGAGCAGGGTCTTTCCTCTTCATCGCGCTCTCTTTATCGGCATAACGCGCGAGCCAATCCCGGATGGTGCTCGGCGACATCCCATACTCGCGCGCGCTCTCGCGCCAACCCATCAGGCCGGCTCGGATATCCCCGACGACCTGAACCTTGAATTCCCGTTTGTAGCGGCGTTGCATCGGCCTTCTCCTTTCTAGAAGGCCCAAAAAAACTGCCCTGACTTAAGATGCCCTCACTGGTCCAGCCCAAGGGGGGAACTCCATGCCATTACATGTGATGGATGAGGCAGGGGAGGTAGTTCCGAAACGGCCGTAAGTTGCAACTTTTGATTGAGCGTAAAGTTTGGAATGGATGGTGTGTTGCTTCAT
>JANNFH010000411.1:0-2816 GCA_031379565.1 Alphaproteobacteria bacterium | reverse complement strand
TCATTGTTCGCCAGAATTGGCTGCGCGCCTATGATTGGACGACGCAAAGCGGCGCCCAGGCCCTCAACGCCATGGGCGTCGAGCGCGATCCCCTGCGCGAAGTGGGGCGCGTCACCATCGCGGTTGAAATGCTGTCGGTCGTGCGCGCCAGCCCCGACAGTTTTCAACTCCGCTGGCGCGAGAAGACCTACGCAAACGGGGTTCTGACTAGCGCCGAGCGCTATTCCGGCGTCGCCACCATCGTCCTCGATTCCCCGACAACGCCAGACAACCTCCAACGCAATCCGCTCGGTCTTTACGTTCACGCCTTCACTTGGTCACAGGATCTCCAACAATGAAACGTCTTGCTTTGCTTTGCGCGGGGCTTACCGCGCTTCTTCTAATCCAACCTGCGGAAGCGCAAAACCGTCGCAGCCGATCGGAAGTCGGCGATGCGAACGCCGCGGCCCTGCAAGGTGCGCGCGAGGCTTCGGTTGTCGGGGCGCTACACGAATTCGCGTTCCAGGTCGGCGCGCTCTATGCAGTGCAAACCTCGCCGCAGCGGATCACCGACATCGCGCTCGAACCAGGTGAAAATCTGATGTCCGTTTCCGCCGGCGACACGACACGCTGGATCGTCGGCGATGCGCGCTCCGGAATCGGCCGTGCGACGCAAGCCCACGTTCTCGTGAAGCCGAACACTGCAGGCCTTTCGACCAATCTCATCATCATGACTGACCGGCGCGTCTATCATGTCGAGTTGCGCAGCGTCACCGGGTCCGCCATGGCGGCGGTGTCGTGGCGCTATCCCGATGATCTGACCCTCAACGGGATTGGCGGGCAGATCGACCAGTGGCTTGAGGAAGTGGCTTCGGGCGTGCCGGTCGAGGGACTCAATTTCCGCTATCGGATTTCCGGCGACCGCCCGGATTGGCGGCCGATGCGCGCGTTCGACGATGGGCGCCGGGTCTATATCCAAATGCCGGAGGGCATGGAAGCAACGGATGCGCCGCCGCTGTTCGTGATCGGTGAAAGCGGCCCCGAACTGGTGAACTACCGGGTGCGCGGGCGCTTCTACATCGTCGATCAAGTGTTCGAGCGCGCCGAAATGCGGCTTGGCGATCGCCGCCAGCGCATCGTGCGCATTGATCGCCTTCGCGTCGCCACCGAACCGCGCACGGGTGAGATCAATGGCTGACGATCTCTCGGTCGGCGGTCAAAGTGCGAGCAATGCGGGGCGCGACGATGCGCCTGGCGATGCTGATCGTACTCCGCTCGATGAAGGCGCCGAAACCGCGCAGGTGTTCGATTCCGAACCACCTCCGCCCCTCTCGATCCGCGCCAAGGGGCAAGGCCCGCGCGGGCTCAACAAGCCGGCGATCATCGGCCTGGTCGGCGGCGCAACAACCTTAGTGCTCGTGCTTGCGGTGTCCGGATTGAGTTCTCGGCCTGGCGGAGCGGCGAATGAAACGCGCCCCTTGATGTCCGATCCGGCGCGACCGGAAATGGCGCAAGGCCGCGTGCGCGATCTGCCGCGCACTTACGAAGAGGCAGCGACCTTCGCCCGCGCCAATGGCGCAGCAGAAGAATTTCCCGAACTCGGCGATCCCATGGCCGGCGACATCGCCGCCTTCGCGCCCGACATGGGGGCGCCGGGTTACAATTCTGGAGACCTTGGGCCGCCATACGGTTTGGATCAGAACTATGCGCAAAACAGCGCGCCGTCCGCTGGCGTGCAAGTATCTGAAGCGGACACGGCGCGGCGATCGGGCTTGTTCTTCCAATTGCGCGAACGCGGCGAGCAAGCGGCGGGCGCCGCGCCAGCTCGCGAACCCAGCGTCGATGCTGGAGAATCTCCTGACCGCGATCAAATGACATCGCCGCATCGTTTGGCAGCGCCGATATCAAGACGCTCCCTGCATCCCGGCGCAATCATTCCGGCAAGCCTGGTCACCGCCATCAACTCGGAAGCGCCCGGACCAGTGGTCGCGCAGGTGACGCAAGGCGTCTATGACAGCGCCACCGGTGATCGATTGTTGATCCCGCAAGGCGCGCGGCTGATCGGCGCCTATCGGTCCGCAACGGCTCATGGCCAGCGCCGTATCACCATCACTTGGTCGCGCCTCATCATGCCGGATGGACGTCAGCTTGTGCTCGATGAAGCTGCGGTCGATGCAGCTGGCGCTGCTGGAATCAACGGCGATGTCGATAATCATTGGGGCGAAGTGTTCGGCGCGGCGGCGCTTGGCACACTGATCAATGTCGGCGCGGCCGCGACCGAGGATCGCAATTCGATCGGCCTCAGCTCTGGCGGCTTCGGTGTTGTTGCCGGCGAGGACCCAGCGGAGGAAGCCGCGCGCGAAGGCGTCCAGCGCGCGGCGAGCGCGGTTTCGGGGCGGGTCGTCGAGCGCGGCCTGGCGGTTCCGCCAACGATCCGGATCAATGCAGGCGCGCGCATCTCCGCGATGGTGACGCGGGAGCTGGCACTGTGAAAGCGCTAGCCCGCGAGAACGGGTTGTTTTTTCCCGCCTTGACCGCAAACACTCTTCGCTGGCCCTCACTGGGTCCCGCATTAGGAATGGGTCGGCTGCGCAACGAAATGCCAAGGAGCACCCCAATTTGCCGAGTGCCGCAAGGTCGGTAGTGGGGCAAAATGAGAAGCGCGGTGTACGCGCGTGGCCCTCGTTGGCGGACATGAGTTTGCTCGCGTTTGACCGGCCGGGAAAATTGAGGCGCTCGCGTTGGCAAGATAGCCCGATATCCGCCAGCAGCTGTGAAATACAGCGACGCCGACGAGCCCAGCAGAGCGTATCGATCGTTCGAGTGTCAGCAAAGCG